>JAYUCD010000163.1:0-2461 GCA_043740515.1 Bdellovibrio sp.
TCAAGCAATTCGCAGGCATTGATGTGTTTGATATTGAAATCAATCAAATGGATGTCGAATCAACTATTGCAGCGATCAAAGCTCTCGAACCAACGTTTGGCGGCATCAATCTTGAGGATATCAAAGCACCAGAGTGTTTTGAAATCGAAGAGCGACTCAAAAAGGAAATGAAAATTCCGGTGTTCCATGACGATCAACATGGAACTGCCATCATTTCCGGAGCGGCCTTGATCAATGCTTGTCATGTGACTCAGAAAAAAATGTCGGAGATTCGAGTCGTGGTCAACGGCGCTGGAGCCTCGGCCGTGGCTTGCTCAAATATTTTTATTTCTCTCGGAGTGAAGCGCGAAAACCTCATGATGTGCGATAGTTCCGGCGTGATCTACAAGGGTCGTACTGACGGGATGAACAAATACAAATTGATGTTCGCGGCTGAAACCAAAGCTCGCACTTTGAGCGAAGCACTGGTCGGTGCTGATGTCTTGGTGGGCTTGAGCGTCGCCGGTGCGGTGACAGGTGAGATGCTCAAACCCATGGCAAAAGGTCCGATCATTTTTGCCATGGCCAATCCGGATCCAGAAATTGATCCGGTCACAGCTCGAGAAGCAAGACCGGATGCCATCGTAGCCACCGGTCGCTCTGATTATCCGAATCAGGTGAACAATGTTTTGGGATTCCCTTCGATCTTTCGCGGCGCCTTGGACACCAGGGCGACGCAGATTAACGAAGAGATGAAGCTTGCAGCCGTGCATGCGCTGGCCAAGCTCGCAAGAGAAGATGTACCTGAGCGAGTCTCGGCTGCATACGGCGGCAAAAGTTTTAAATTTGGTCCTGACTATCTGATTCCAAAGCCTTTCGATCCTCGCGTGCTTTTGTGGGTTGCTCCCGCGGTTGCAAAAGCTGCAATGGATTCAGGCGTGGCGCAGAAGAAAATAGAAGACTTCAATGCTTACCGTGACCGGCTCGAAGCCTACCAAGGACCAGAGAAAGTTTTCATTCGCTCAGCCATTCACAAAGTTCGCGCCAACGCTTCAGCCAACAACAATCAATTGCCGCGAATTGTTTTTCCGGAAGGATCCTCAACCAAGATTTTGAAAGCACTTTACACAATTGTTGAGGAGCAAATCTGTCAGCCAATTATTTTAGGTTATCCAGAGCGCGTGAAAGAAAAAATTCGCGCGCTTGATTTGCCGATTCTCAATGATATTCCAATTTATCATCCTTCGACTCATCCAAAGTTTAAACAGTATGCTGAAGCTCTGTTTGCTCGCCGCCAGCGAAAAGGCGTGACCGCTCGAGAAGCTGAGCGCTTGATGGCCGACCCCAATTATTTTGCGGCGATGATGGTGGATCAAGGGGATGCCGATGGATTGGTCACGGGCTCTTCGACCAAATTTGCCGATGCGGTTCGCCCTGTGCTGCAAACGATTGGCGTTGCTCGAGAAGCAGTGCCTTGCGGTTGCAATATCGTGCTGCTCGAAGATCGCTTCTTACTTTTGGCCGACACCACAGTGAATATCAATCCATCCGCCGAGGACCTTGCGACCATCGCCTTGCAAGTGGCCCGCGTCGCCGAGTATTTCAACATCGAGCCGCGAATCGCCATGCTCAGCTATTCAAACTTCAGCAACGAAGCTGGCACTCCGGCAAAAATGCGAAAGGCGCGTGAGCTGGTGAAAGAAAAACGACCAGATCTAATCGTTGATGGAGACATGCAAGCCGACACGGCCGTCAACAGTCAAATATTAAGTCGCATCTTTCCTTTCTGCGAACTGAAAGACAGCGCCAATATTTTGATTTTTCCAAATCTCGAGTCCTCGAACATTGCCTACAAACTTTTACAGCAATTGGGAAAAGGCGAAGTCATCGGACCTTTCTTGATGGGCGTGCGAAAATCTGCCAACGTTCTTCAGCGCACGACCACTGTCGATGCAATTGTGAACTCGGTGGTTTTGACAGCACTCGAGGCTCAGTATCTCACGGAGAGACGGAAGAAAAAGTAAACCTGGCTGGAATTGTGAAAACTCATTTTGCGCCCAGCCTCGACTTTAGCAGATCGCTTCAATTTAAATTGAAAAAAATCAAAGACCAAAATCAATCGCAGCTCAAACTGAATAGTTGAAATTCCGATTCCATCACATGAGAAAAAATCTACAAATCTTCTTTTTAATTGCCGGCCTTTTAATTTTTTCAAGCGATGTCTTTGCGAAAAGCCTGCGAAATAGATTTGCTCGAGCATGAGGAATTCATCGTGATTTTTTCGCTTTGCTTATAGCTTCTATTAGTCAAAATAAATGCGACTTGAGCTTATAATTCCACTTGCGCCTCCATGCAGATTTGTTAGAATACAGGGAGGAGGACGACACCTGAATAAAGCACAGATTCAACAAGCAGATCGTGCCATTGTCGTCGGTGTCGGCCTTAAGACCGAGCCTCTCTCTGAAATCAAAGAAAATTTATT
>JAYUCD010000164.1:0-7255 GCA_043740515.1 Bdellovibrio sp.
CAAAGTCGGAAGGCCTCCGGAGAAAATTTCAATCAAGAGATGTCCCAAAGATTCGGTGTCGGCGGGTCGCAAGAGAAATCCATCTCGGCCATCTTCGACAATATTTGAAATTGGACTGACTTCGGAGCCGATAATCACTTTCTTTTGTGCCATAGCTTCAATCATGGCCGGCTCAAATCCAGTCGAGCGCGAACTCATATTTACAAAGACATCAGAAATAGAAATGCAGTCAGAAACTTCTTCTGGTTTGAGCGCGCCCAACATGAGGACCTTGCTTCCTAAAGCGAGATTCAGTAATTGAAACTCGATCTCTTTCCAACCCGGGCCATTTCCAACGATCAACATGGCAGTATTGGGTTTTTTGACCGCGACTCTTTCAAATCCGACGAGCAAATTGGTGACTTCTTTGGCTTCCATCATATCTGTAATTGTCATAACGATTTGAGCATTGTCTTGGAGGCCTAATTTTTTCTTCAGCTCAAGAGATTCGGGACGAGCGGTGAGATCACCCAATTCAATTCCATAAGGGGCAGAGTAAACGTGAAAATCGGGATAAAGATAATAGCGCTCCAAAAAAATTCGTTGCTGGGGATTTGTCACAAAAACTCCATCCGCCGTTTTCAAAAGCGCTCGATCACCACCAAAATAAGTCGTTAAAAATTTATAAGTCACAGCAACTCCGGTTGATAGAAGGCTGCCGATGGACTCCTGGACCATTCCTAAAATCGAAAAAATTTGTGACATCTCTGTCGCTGCCACATCATAAGCCACAGCGACATTCAGTTGCTCTTTGACACGGGAAATTTCAATCGCTGATTTATCAATGCTATGGACCAGGTGAAATGGATTCGCCCGATGCAAATCTGTGAATTTTTGCAGAACAGCTTGTTCAAAACGGATGCTCGAGTAATTCGGATAACCTTCATTTAAATAAAAAACTGTGACTCCATCTCTCTGAATTTCTGGTTTACCCAAAGGCGATTTAGCGGCAATCACGGTGACATGGTGCCCTCGCATCGCTAAACCGCGAGCGATCGGCCACAGAAATCCATGATCGGAAGCCCTTCCCAAAATAGGAAATTTAGCTGCGACCAAACAGATTCGAAGTTGAGAGGGAACTTTGATTGAACTCACCTAGATATTATGAAATTGGGCGAGTTTTGAAGTCAATTGGTGAAGATTTTAAATGCTGAACTTTCGAATAAAGCCGGTTCAGTTCGTTGAGCGCCGAATCTGCGAGATCTGAACGAATCGAATCGAACAAGGGAGCGTGCAGGTCCAGTTTTGGATTTTCATTGAGCAATTGGCGAAGATTGGAAATCTGAGTGACGACGAAGCCATTTCGATGCTCGACAGCGAAGCCAGGCAGCGCTTCAACCTGCCGTCGATTGGCGAGCACTGGAGTCTTTGTTTGCTGGCAAAGTCTTTGAAATCGCAAAAGTTCAATCAAAGAAAAATCTTCGAAAGCGCTCAGTAAGCCGAGACTTTTTTTCAGCACTTCGACAAATTGAAAATCATTGAGCGAAGATCCCACATAATAAACTCCCGGGATGGATTTGCTTGCTGGTCTTTGCCCACAAACCAAAATTTGGACTTTGCCAAGAATCTGGTCCCACTCCAAATCTGGAAGCTTTTCGCTTGGCAGGAGCAAAAAAGGCTCAGCAATTTTCATTAGCTGCTTCAAATCCTGATCCAAAGTTTGCGGTGACTGGTTGACTTGAGAATGAAGAAAGGGCGGCAAGACTTCGGTCTCACAATGAGGTGGCAGCCAATCCTTGCGCTTCAGGTACATCAAGTTTTCACGTGTTGCTGTCGTCACAATGTCGCAGCAATGAAGCATGGGGAGCATGCGGATTTTTGAAATATGCAGCAAACTTTCATAAAAGCTAGCAGCCACCACTCGGCGAGGCAGAGCTCGAGCCAGCTGAGCCAACAGCCACTGCGCAGGTGATGGTTTATCTTTTTCTCGATTTGAAAAAACAAAATGCCAAATTTCCGGAGCTTGTCCCAAAATTCGCGGGAAAAATTTGAGTGCTTCAATTGCGGACCAGGTTTTGAAATAAGTTAGAACCTCAAAACCCAACTCATCTGGCACATTCTGATCGCGAGAAGTGATCATGATCACATCATGTCGGTGAAACTGCAGAGCTTGTGCAAGTCCCAAAGACTGAGGCGACAAAGTCTGAGTGATCAGAGCTATTTTTGCCATGCCACTCCCAAAGCTTTGAAAATTCGGTCGAGCATCTTGCGATTGGCCTCTGGAATATTTCGATGCACCAGTTCTTCGGGGTGAATCCATTCGAGCATCAAATGATGTTTGGCTTTGGGTTCGCCTTTCCAGAAGCGAACTTCGTAAAATAAAATAAGGATATTCACATCGCCGTAAGAGTGGGTGCAGGAAAATTTTAGATCGCCAATTTCGGCTTCGATTCCCAACTCTTCGGACAGTTCTCGAGCCAATGCAACTTCAGGAGATTCTCCCGATTCAATTTTGCCGCCAGGGAATTCCCATTGACCAGCGAGCGAATGATTTTCTGGCCGCTGGCCAATCAAAATTTGATTGCCTCGCCGGAGAAAGCCTGCCGAGACCGGAATCCAATGAGCTTTGCGAGTTTTGGGCTTCATCGAAAAACCTCGGCTGTCTTGCGAAAAAATTGTGGTCCTTCAAATACCAAAGCTGAATAAGTTTGCACCAAATCAGCACCCAAATCGAGACGCTCTTGAACATCTCGGGCTGATAAGACTCCGCCAACCGAAACGAGTAAAAATTCCGATCGATGATCAGCTAAAAAGCTAACCGCCATTTTTAAATGTTTCTTTGAAAGATCGGCCAGTGATTTTCCAGACAGGCCACCTTCCGTAGGAAAATTTGACTGCGATGGCCGAGACAAAGTTGTATTCGTGAGAATAAATCCGCTGGCTCCGCCTATCGCACTGGCCTCGAGGCAGTCTTCGAATTCTTTCTGCGACATATCGGGACTGAGTTTCACAAGCAATGGTTTCTTGCCAACAATTTTTTCAAGCTTTGGTAAGAGAGCACCCAGAAATTCGGGCGATTGAAGGCTCCTCAACCCAGGAGTGTTGGGAGAGCTGACATTGATAACAAAGGCATCAGCGACAGCAGCAAACCGATCCGCTAAATAAATATAATCCACTTCCGCATCTTCATTGGTTCGATTGCGATTTTTTCCGATATTGACGAAGACTGGGATTTGCAAATTTGATTTCTCTGAATGCAGATTGAAATAAACTTCTTCAGCTCCATGATTGGGGAAGCCCATTCGGTTCCAAAGATTTTGCTGTTGCCAGTCTCGATCGACTGTTTTTCCTGGATTGGATTTTTGCGAGTAAGGAGTCACGGTTCCAACTTCAATAAAGCCGGCACCCAATCGTTCCCAGGTTTTCAGATGAGAAGCATTTTTGTCCAAGCCGCCAGCAATGCCTAAGCGATTGGGAAACTGCAAACCCTTCCAGCTCATACTTCGCCATTGAGGAATTTCTTCCGGCATTTGTGAAGCATAAAATGAAAGTCCCAGCGGAGCCAATCGATGCGCAAGTCCCGCTGGGAGGTATTTCCAAAGGGGAGAATTCATATTTTTACCGAGGGTACAATCCTCTCAACAGCATGGCTTTTTCAAGCCGTTGCACAGCAACTGCCATGCCGGCAGCACGCATATCAATGTTTTTATCCACCGACATTTTGTGACTGGTTTCAAATGCCTTGACGATGATACTTTGCAAACGTTTGTTGATCTCGTCTTCGTCCCAGAAGAAAGACATGATGTCTTGAACCCACTCAAAGTAAGACACGACCACTCCGCCACCATTGGCGATAATATCGGGAACAACAAATACACCTTTGCGATGCAACACATGAGTTGCATCGTTGGTCACCGGACCGTTGGCTCCCTCAATGATCATGCGAGCTTTGACTTTGTCGGCGTTTTTTTCGTCGATGACTCCCTCGAGCGCACAAGGGAAAAGCGCATCACATTCGAGCAGCAGCAGTTCGTCGTTGGTGATTGGCTGAGCTTTTGGGTAGCCTTTAACGACACGATTGTTTTGAATGTACTCGAGAAGATCTGGAACATTCAGTCCGTCGCCGTTGAAAATTCCGCCACTGACATCACTGACTGCGATGACTTTTGCGCCTCGCTCAAATGCATATTGGGCGGCATGCGATCCGACGTTTCCGAAACCTTGAATGACGATGGTTGAGCCGCGCAAAGTTTTTCCAACTTTTTCAAAGGCTTTCTCGGCGACATAAACCACTCCGAGGCCTGTCGCTCCGGCGCGTCCTAGCGATCCGCCGATTTCAACTGGTTTGCCAGTCACAACTCCAGGTTGAGCATAGCCAGTTTCTTGCGAGTAAGTGTCCATCATCCAAGCCATGGTCTGAGCATCGGTTCCAACGTCAGGTGCCGGAATGTCTTTGTTCGGTCCAATGAAAGGGCCAATTTCTGAAGTGTAGCGCCGAGTGAGATTTTGTTTTTCAGTGCGCGATAATTTTGTCGGATCAACACAAACTCCGCCTTTGCCGCCGCCGTAGGGAAGGCCCATCACTGAATTTTTGATGGTCATCAAGCAAGCAAGTCCGACGACTTCGCCCATGTCGACATTTTGGTGAAAGCGGATTCCGCCTTTGTAAGGACCCAAAGTCGAATTGTATTGAACTCGGTAGCCAGTGAAAACCTTCACGGTGTAATCGTCCATACGAACTGGAACACTGACAGCGATGCAACGCTTGGGTCGCTTCAATCTTTCCAACACATTGCGATCGCAATTGATCAGTTTCGCCGCTTCATCTATTGAGGCAAGCGCATTTTGGAAAAGTGGATGGCTCAGGTGAGCCTCAACTGGCAGAGCGTGAGAATCAGACATGAAAAATCTCCGTGTTTATTTCAACTGCATTTCTTCAAGCAACCTAGAGTTCATATTCGAGCTGTTGATCCTATGTGCAGACCGAGCGTGAGTCGAGCTCAGTCGCAGTCCGCCACAAATTGACGCAAATTGGTGAAAGCCTTCGAGAGCTTTGCTAGGATCAGGAGACATGAAAACTGGAAACTGGACTTTGGTTTTAGCGCCTCTGCTCTTCTCACTTGTGCTTTCGCTTCAAGCAAAAGCGCATTCTCAGACTTATTTGCCTCCGACTCGGCAGGCCTTTTTTCATAGGCTCAATTCAAACTTTATGGAAGTAGCGGAAGAAGGAAACGTCTATTTTGATGAAAAACTTGGCGATTATCCATTTCTAGCCCGTCTGATTCAGAAAGATTTTTTCAAATGGGATCCCTCGGGTAAATCACAGCCTCAGCCGGCGGAATGTGATCCAACTCGATTAGAAACTGCGGATCTCCAACAACTTGTTCATACCTGTTCACGTCATTGGGAAACCAATTGGAAAGATATCCTGAGTAATGCGCTTGGAACGATGAATTTGAAAATGCACCCCAATCGATATCCCTACGGACGCCATGTGATTTTTCATCTTCCGAATCACATTCTGCTCAAAGGCCTTTTAGCCATGAAGCCAGATGGCAAAAAAAGACCTTTGATTATTTTTCGAACCGGAATTTTCTCAAATTCTCAAGAATTTTACCCCGAGCGCTTTTTATTCCTGCAAATGTTTGAGCAATCGCCTTTTAACATTCTGGTTCTTGAAAGTCTCTCTGGCTCCGAATATTTGAAACATAACGATTCATTTTCGCTGGGCGGTTTTGACGAGGGCTTGCAGGAATTTTACATCGCGAAAAAACTGCGAAGTCCTGATCAGCCCCTTTCGAAATCGATCGACAGCGTGCATATGATGGGCATGAGTCTCGGCGGGCATGGAGTTTTGTTCGCAGCTCTTTTGAACCAATTGAATCCAGGTGCTGACGGAAAGCCAGTTGTCCAAAGTGCCCTGACTTTTTGTCCTCTCTTGAATCTTCAAGAAACTTTGGATTTTCATCAGAGCCAAGGTTTCAGCATGGACCTTATGAATTATTGGGCTTCTCGAAGATTAAAAGAAGTCAAAAGCAAATTGCCAGGCCTCAAGGACGACAATTTTATCTCAGACTTTTTTCAGGCGATTCAAAAAAATTATCGTGGACCCTTGATAGCAGATAAGGTTTTTGTTGAAGGAATACGTTTGCCGGTCGAAGTGGAAAAAATTTTGCAGACAGAGAAGAGACCGGCGGATCTCTACTGGCAATTGAATAATTTTTGGCCTTGGTATCTCAAAGTTCAAACTCCTGTGGTGATGTACTCGACTCGAAAAGATCCAATTGTTCCGTGGTTTATCAATTCAGGTCGCCTGGAAGATGGGCGAATGAAATTTGAAAACTCAAATGTGCAGATGCTCAGTTTTGCTCAAGGTTTTCACTGTTCCTTTCCAGTTGCCTATGATTGGGGAGCCATGACTCATTTGTTCCAGTCTTCAATTTTCAGGAACAGTGTGAGCTTTCATCAACAAGAAAAACAGCTTCGAGTTCCTCTCAGTCAAGAGGCCCTGCAAGCGGTGACCGAGCAAAAGGCAAAATTGGATTTGAATTTCGAAGCGCCATTGCAGAGCTCGGCTCTTTCGACTTCGGTCCGTTTTGAGCAACAAACGGATACTTCTTTTACAGCCAGGTGGCTTGCCTGGTGGACGGAGCCGGTGATGAAATTGCAATTGCCACTGGCGGATATGGAATTTCCGATTGAACAGATCGTGCGATCAGCCGATGAAGCAAGCCTGCTCAGGCGTTGGGCCTACCAAAATATTCGGGCAGAAATTCAAGGCCGTGATTTGGTTTTTAGATGGAAAGTCACAGCTCCTTGAGCGGATTTGTCGGTTCCAGTGCATGCATGAAAAAACCAGATTGCTTGGCAAGCTCTTTCACATAAGCTCCAATATCTTCTTGCTGAGCTTTGGGTAATTTTTGAAATGGCACCACGTGCTCAACTGGCACATAACGAAAAGTAAAATTGATCCTTCGAGTTTCAAAGTCCGGAGTATTGAGACTGTCCATCGGCGGCAATTTTTTCTCCACTCTCTGAACGCGGTGAAAAAGCTGTTTTTTAAATTTGTCGCCGCCAAAAATTTGCAAAGAAGAATCGTCGAGCCACTGCTGCAAAAAAACCTGACTCTGAGATTGTTTTGATCGACTGGAAACAAATTGAAACAGGGCTCGCTCACCAAATGAAATAGAGGCGACTGGTCCCGGCTCGTAATCTCGGTGTTCACCAACCCGAGCGACATCGACTTTCTTTTCGCCTTCGATTTTTGAGCCGTAGT
>JAYUCD010000165.1:0-3801 GCA_043740515.1 Bdellovibrio sp.
CTTCAAGCCAAGCTTACTTTTTTCAAATATCGAATTGGTTTTGACTGAGTTTTTAAACTCACAAGCCCGACAGCGACGAAGCCCAGTAGCCATTTTCCAAAACTGATCATGCCCACACTTTTGACACACGAAGGCTTCGCCCCAGCGAACCCATTCCAAAAATGCTAGGCAGGCCTCGTCATTGGGGAACAGTCGATCAAAGTCTGGCAGGTTTTTCGGGAACTCCATATCCCGCATATTTGATCTGACATGCTAACGCCAGTCAAGTGGATATGGAGGTTTAATTATATTGATTTTTTTGCCACCAGTCGACTGTCTTGGCAACTGCAATTTCGAATGGCGTGTGCTTAAACTTGCCAAATAAACTTTCATATTTTTGAGTGGATCCATAAAACGACATAATTTCATTTTCTCGGTAGGGCAAAGCTCCAAATAGCAGGTCTCCAGAACCCACTGACTTTCGAATCAACTCGGCAACTTCACGAACAGTTCTCGGATTACCGCTGCAAAGATTAATTACCTCACTGCGAAATTGCGGATTGTTTCTTTGGGCATCCTCTAGAATTTTTAGAACCATCTGACAGAGATCTTCGATATAAATAAAATCTCGCGTCTGCTCACCTTTCGTCAATTGTGTGGGCATTTTTTCAACACAACTTTTGATCAAAGTTGGAATCAGTCGCGAACCTTTTTGATGGGGTCCAAAAGTCAAAAAGGGTCTTAACCAGCACCAATTTAGTTTTCGCTGCTGAGAAATATAAGTGACAGCCATTTGAGAGCTGATTTTCCCCCAACCATAAGGCGACACACAGATTGGTGATTGGCCTTCGCGAAAGGGAACTTTGCCACTGCCGTACTCTTCACAAGATCCAAAAAATGCAACGAGACGAGTGTCCTCTGGTGCGCTGAGAGCAATCGAGACCGCGGGTGAAAGCGTATTGTCCATCTGTAGTTTAAAGTCGCCAAGATTTCGGCTAGGCTCTGAATAACTTGCCAAATGAAGAATCATTTGAGGTTGGATCTTAGAAAAAATATTTTTCAAATCTTCCGGATTTGCTAAATCACAAAAGTGATCAAGCTTGGAGTTCGTCAATTCGACCTGAGGTCTTAAAATTTTATGAATTTCATAGCCTTGATGTCCAAGAAATAGGCTCAGCGACTTGCCGATAAATCCATTTGCACCTGTGATTGCAATTCGTTGCTTTGAATGAAGGCTCATTGTTTTTCGAATTCCTGTATGGCTGCGATGATGTGATACAGTGAGCTTGCTTTAGAGTTCTCTTGCTTGAACTCGCCTTCAGCATTCATTTGATCATACCAAAGTCCTGGCTGCGGCGTCTGAAAAAAACGCAAGAGACCGGTCATTGCTTCTTCCGATGCTTTTCTATTTCCCATGACGACTGCGCATTTGATACGTTCGCATTGAGTCCAAAATCGGGAGCTTTGTTTCTTCACACTTCCATCACTCCAAATTTCGTCAAATACCAAATTGTATTTTTGATTGATTCCAAATTTCTCGCTGCTTTGAAAAAGCGAAGTTCGAACGGCTAAGAGATCGCGGTTTCTCATTTTTTCATAGCGAGCCAGTAACCAAGCCCATTCGAATTGATGGCCTGGTTCAACCACAAATCTTTTTCCAATCAGCAAAGGTTTCCAGCCTTCGACGAAATGCTCACTCAAGAATCCAGACTTCGCGTCGATAAACTGATGCAGACAAAGTTCTAAAATTTCATCTGCCAGCGTCGACCACACTGGATCATTATCCACTTCCATCCACGCGAGCGCCGCTTCAAAAAGATGCATGTGAGGATTGGCTTCAAAACAAATTTTTCCTTTGTCTAATTCCGAGTAGCCACCTTCACTTAATTTGCGATTTTTCGAAAGATAGTGCAGCAGTTTTTTGGCTTGTTCCTTAAATTTTATTTCAGGTTGAGCTGCATAGGCATGTGCCAAACCAAAAAGTGCAAAAGCTTGAGTGTAGAGATCAAGACTGTCATCTGCTGGCTGCCCATCAGGCGTTAAAGAACGAATGAATGCGCCACCGGGAGTCGAATATTTCTGGATCAGATTTTTTGCAGCCATTTCGATCAATTCTAGACCTGCAATTTGAGGAAAAATTCCCATTTGTATGGCCACTCGGCAGCTGTAAATTTGTCTGGCTTGAACCATCGCTCGCCGATCGATTGCAAGAGCTTCACCGCTGGCTGAGAGCGCTTCGACGAAAGCTCCCGAACTCCTATCGACTCCCTTGGAAAACCACAAAGGAATTGCAGACTCTTGTAGCCATCTATAGGGATTGTCCAGCTTCATTGGACCCTTGCCTTTCGTCGGTGGGATCATTCTCAGTTGATTTCGGCAGAGGCTGGCCAGCTTGTCAAAGTTATCTTTATTTGACTCTGACGACGTCTATCCCTGAGAATTTAATCTGACTTCTAAAAAGGATGAACCATTTGAAAACAAACTACAGTCTCTCATTCATTTTATGCCTCACAGCTGTTGCCCTGTTCAGCACCTCTTGTATGAAATCAAAAGAAGACCGAATGAAAGAAATGCTGGGTCTTTCACAAAACCAACTCAGTTCAAATCCGGCAGCAATTGCAGATAAAAATCCAACATTTGAGAATGAGACCGCAGCCGGTCTTAGTTTCGGTCAAGCCAACCAGAATGACAAAGCTCTTGTCTATTTTGAACGAGCTCTCCAGCACAATCCTAATTCTGCAATCGCTCAAAACAATATGTGCTCGACCTATAACAGTCTCCAAGAGTGGGATAAGGCACAGACCTACTGCGAAAAAGCTTTGAAAATTACCCCTGACTTTCAGTTGGCCAAAAACAATTTGAAATTTTCAATAGATAAAAAAGCTCAAGTCGCAAAAAACATTGCCGCTCTAAAATCAAAAGCCGAGGCCGCTCCAGCTGCAGAACGACGAGGCTTGCTCGTCGATCTCGGATATGAATATTACAAAGTTCATAACCTTGATGATGCCGTCAAATCCTGGAAAAAAATTGAAAAAAAATCAGACGAAGTCACAGTTCGGGCACTCAATAACTTAGGAACTGCTTACATCATCATGAAAAAATATGATCTCGCAGCAACACAACTGAATGAAGCCGCTAAGCTCGATCCGAAAAATCAATTGGTGCAAAATAATCTTGCTTGGCTTAAGAAAGAATCTGCAGCTCACTAAAAGCGGACGGCCATAATGCCCGAAAACAAGGTCTGCGAAAGCTGTGGCCGTGAAATTGAGTACCGAAAAAAATGGGCCCGCGATTGGCACCAGGTGAAATTTTGCAGTGACGAGTGTCGCCGAAATAAAAATAAATTTGATTACCGCGAAGCTATTTTGACCCTCTTAAAAAAACGAAAAAGTGGCGATACCATTTGCCCCAGCGAAGTCTTAGCACCCGAGCAAAAAAACGGACAAAATCCTGATGGAGCATGTTCGCCGGAGCGCTCGCTTACTTGCGGCTGAAGAGACAACTCCAGCAGACCATTTCGCGTTTCTTTATAGGCCTTGAGATGATCTCCAGTCCAAAAATAATCTTGGACTCGCTTGAGTGCGGCGGACTCGCCACCAATCAACTTGATTCCTCTTTCATCGACGTCAGAAAAAATCGCGGCTTCAAATTCCCACTGCGACTCATCGAGCGTCAAACCTGACGGCAGTTTTTCGGGCGCCCGCAGCGGCTTACGAACAGGCCATACATAGAGCGAGTTCGGAGATCGAGATCACTTTTCATTCTTAGAGCTTGATTAATTTCTTTGAATTTTCGATTGTTGAGAGGTGCAAATCCCAACCA
>JAYUCD010000166.1:0-14980 GCA_043740515.1 Bdellovibrio sp.
TCAGGCACATGGCTTAAGTTTCTCTGTACTTGAGGGTGTAAAAATACCGCCTTCTCTACAAAATATTTTTAAAGAAATTAAAGCTGATATTGGTGTAGATACAGTTCCACCAAAATCTTGTCCGGCTAGAGTCGAACGCATCAATGCTGACGGCTATAATTTTAATGTCAGACTGAGCTATAAAACTCTTCAAGGTAAGTTGTATAACTATGACATGAAGACTCCAGTGGAAAGTGGCGATCAAGTGACTTGGAGACAATTCGATCGTGCGACTGGAGCTTTTTGCTTTGCTAATCATACATGTGAGAATGGCAATTTCGTTATGGATGTAGATGAAAATAATAATCCGGTGAAAGGCTGTGCTGTCTTGATGGCTGCCCATGAAATTTTGTGGGATCAAAAGTCAGATGGTAAGAAGCCAGATCTGGGACCTACGGTTTGTCTAGCCTCGCCCGTGCCTGCGCCAGATGGGCCTCTGCTTGGATTCAACGATGTTGATTATGAGTGCGGAAATGATACTGGCAGCGCCGCGCCTATTTTTTCTGCTTATCCTTCGAATCGCGCTGTTGGAAACAGTGTATTGGGTGTTTGCTCGACGCCACTGCCAGGTTCGCTGCAAAATCTTCGACCGGCAGTCAATCTGATTTACGGTCCATCGGGAGACGGAAGCTCGACTTGCTGGACCAAGTGTAAAGTCCCAGCTTATGTTCCTGCTCCACTGTCTACAAACAATGGGCCGGAAATGCGCTACTACGAATCGATTACTCCAGAAGATTTGAGTCGTCCATTTTGCGACAACTCATCGGGGCCAGGATCAAGTTTTCAAGGTGTCTCCCAGCCCGTCTTAGATACAATCTTTTAGCTATAAACAAATTCCAGCTTACTGCTTCGGAATCTTGGACTCATCAACGGTGACTTCGATTTCAACACGGCGATTTTTGGCACGGCCTGCTGCTGATTTGTTGTCGGCGACGGGTTGAGCGGGGCCTAAGCCTTTTGTGGAAATTTCAGTCGAAGGCAATCCGTCAGCAACCAAAACTTCTTTGACGGCATTGGCTCTTTTGGCGGAAAGCTCTTCGTTGATTCGTGAGCTGCCAGTGTCGTCTGTGTAACCGTTCACTGATAAAATATTTTCTGGATATTTTTTCATCACGTTCGCCATCTCTTGCAAAGCTGTTTTTGCTTGTGGCTTAAGGACGGCATTTCCACTGTCAAAAAGAATATCGCTTTTTAATTTTGAAATCAGACCTTGATCTGTTCGTTTTGTTTCTGCGATTTTTTCCAACTCTTTTGCTTGCTTGTCCATGCGTTGACCCGCGTATCCGCCGAGCATTCCACCGATAGCTCCACCAATCAAAACGCCTTCATTGCGTTTTCCGCTTTGATGTCCCAGAATTCCGCCGGCCAGAGCGCCTGCAGCTGCTCCGATTCCAGCTCCTTTGACCGTATTTTTATTCTCCGATTCAGATGCGCAACTTGCTAACAATAAAGATCCCAGTGAAAGTGCCAAAACTAATTTTTTCATTTTTCTCCCTTAAGAAAAGTGTTTATCGACACTTTAGTTCTACTGCAAATTTCTCTAAGGGAAAACAAAAGCTTTTCAGCAGGAAGCAGCGTCTAAAAAAGCAATAGCCCCAGATGAAGGGGCTATTGCTTCGCTCATAAAATTTGATTCTGCTGAACACAGAGGCAAAAGCCGAACTTAAACGGTTTTATTGTTTTTATTCAGATTTGTTTTGTTGTCTTGCGAGTGCTCAATTTTGTCGCCCGCATTGTGAATGGCATTTCCAACCTTTTTTGCGCCAGTGTCTGAAATTTTTTGTCCAACTCGCTCAACAAAATCTCCAACTTTCTGACTGACATTTCCTTTTTTATTTTCCATAAAAGTCTCCTTGTGTTGCAGATCTAAACCTACAAAAAGCATTCCCAATGCGAAGGGGATCAAGAGCAATTTAATTAGATCTTAAGGCGAAATTTCAGATGTCGGGGCAAAAATGCAAGGCAGGGACACCCCAATCTTCAATGCCAATTCACACAGGCTAACTTTTGATAAATGAGTCTTAGGCTGCGGACTTTTGCGCCGTGGATTCAATTTTTTGCGCGGGAACTCCACCCCAAGTTTCGCCTTCGGGGATGACAGTCTTAGGCATAACCACCGAGTGAGGCAAAATCTTGCAGTTGTCGCCGATCACGGTTCCACCCATGACAGTCGCCTTCAAACCAATCGTGCAATGATTGCCGATTTTAACGGGAGCAATGATCAACAAACCACCTTGTCCGTAGTGAGCGACGATGGTGACAGAGCCGCCCAAGGTGACTTTATCTCCAAGCTCTACCAAGGAAGGATCGGAAATCCAAGTTGTGTTGATCGCGACACCATGGCCAATTTTCATTCCCATGGCGCGGTAAAAGAAAATTCCGACTGGAGTGGGAGTGATGAATTCCAAAAATGTAAATCGAACCAGGTAAGTCAGACCATTGTGAATAAACCACTTTAAAGATTCGACAGAATAGTAAGGGCCGCGCCAAGGCTTCAAACGAGCTTGAAAAATAAAATTCAGAGAGGGAACAGCTATGACCATGCTGAATCCATAAAGAAAAAAGGCAGCAGCCAAACTCAGACCTAAGGAAAAATTTTGTAGCAAGCTAGAAGAATCCGCAGTCAAAGCATTGATCGAACGAACCAAATAAATTCCAGGGATCATGCAGCTTCCAAGCAACACACAAGCCATCCCATAAATTGGAGTGAGAATAAATAAATACATCACGAGATGAAATCGCCGCATCAATCCCTCAAAGAGACCCTTCAGTCCTTTGTGCTGGCTTTTGGTCGAGTCCAAATCAATTCGTTTTCCCATAACACTCTCGTCGGTGAAAACGAGTATTTATTTGAGACTTTCATTCAAAATTTTGCTTATTTTTTGATCTTTTTTCTGCCAAAGCTCGTTGAGCCAGGACTGAATCTTTGGGCGAAACTCTTCATCATTCAAATAATCGCCTTTGAGAAACTCGCTTGGAATTTCAAGTGGTACGACATCCATCACAACGCTGGACATTCGTCCACAGAAGGCTTGCCAAAAAGAAACCACGCCCTGCGGATAAACGATGGTGACATCCAAAATCGCATCGAACTGATTTCCCATCATTCCCAAAGCAAAAGCAAAGCCGCCCGATTTCGCAAGTAGCAAATGCTGATAAGGTGAGTGCTGTGCCAAATGTTTTTCCTGCGAAAACCTGGTGCCCTCAAGAAAATTCAGAATCGACACTGGAGAGTGACGAAAAGCTTCCAGCGCTTTTCGAGTTGTCGCTAAGTCCTCACCCTTTTTTTCAGGATGTTTTTTTAGATACTCTCGACTGTGCCTTTTCATAAAAGGATAATCGAGAGCCCACCAGGCCAGCCCCAAAAAAGGAACATACAGAAGTTGTTGTTTCAAAAAAAATCGCATGAATGGAATTTTTCTATTTAACAAAAACTGAAGCGCCAAAATATCTGTCCAGGATTGGTGATTCACGCAAACTAAATAAGAGCGATTCGGATTTAAGTTTGCAGGAATTCTTAAATCCCACCGTGTTCCCTTTTGCAAAACCTGAATATTCAAGCTGTTCCAAGCAACCCATTTTTCAGCAACCCATAAAATTTTTTCAGTGCACCATAGGCGAAATTTTTTTGATGGAGCGCAAGCCTTGAGAAGCGCCCATGGCAAAAGAAAGAGACACCAAAAAATGGTATTCAACACAAAGAATCCAGATGAAGCGAGGCCACGTAAAATATCGATCACCAGCTCATCCTAATTGCAAAATCAAAAAATGCAAAGAAAGGTGGGCGGTCCGGAGACTTCTTATGGCCGAACCTATGACAATTCGACGGTGATCATTGCGGGTTTTGGACGCTTCGGGCAAATCATCGGGCGATAGCAACCCGCCAAGCTTTGGCTGACCTTGAGAATTTGTTTGAATCTGATGCAAAAACAGATCAATCTAACTAATAGAAATTTTGAAATTATTCATTCATTTCTCCATCAAGTTGGCTTGTTGCGATTCGCTTAGGCTGGATGAAATAATCTCCCCTCAGGGGGTTTATGGTGAGGGTTTAAACTTGCCAGTGAAGGTAAAAGAATGAAAGTCTCCAGTTTGCAGGTAAACGGAATAGGTGTAGTTGAAATGGCCGCGAAGATTTTAGTTGTTGAAGATGCTCTCGAATACCAGATCATGATCAAAAATTCATTAGGCCGTGATTTGAATATTGAGGTCTGTGGTTCACTTAGCGAAGCTAGAGAAAAATTGAAAGCCGTACTCTTTGACCTTATCCTTCTCGATGTGACTTTGCCAGATGGAAGTGGTTTCGAATTCTGTTCCGAGCTGCAAAACCACGAGAGCACTCACAAAATTCCAGTGATTTTTCTCAGTGGCAGAAATGCAGTCACCGATAAAGTTTTGGGTTTGACCTTGGGTGCAGATGACTATGTGACCAAGCCTTTTGATCCGACAGAGCTCAAAGCTCGCGTCGAGAACAAGCTGCGAAAGCAACAGTCTCAGAATCAAGAAGAAAGCTTTTTGGAGCGAGGCCCCCTGCGCATGAGTTTGCCAAACTACTCGGCAACGATGAACATTCAGGGCAAGGAAACGAAGCTGGATTTGACTCCGATCGAGTACAAGATTCTTTATCGCCTTGCAAAACAGCCAGGCAACATTCTCACACGACAGCAATTGATCGACAGTGTTTGGGGAGTCGGCGCCTATATCGAAGACCGCTCTGTTGATAAGCACATCTCGTCATTGAGAAAAAAGCTCGACGCTTTCGCAAACCACATCCGCACGGTTTCAGGATTGGGATATCAATTCGTTATTGATCCACGATAAATAAATAGAAATCAGCCACAGCGAGACTTTTTCTATTGCTAGTGAATCGTCCCACTGTGCTCGAGGATGGTGTTGATCTGCATGGTTCGATCTTGATTGCTGATCGCACTGTCCTGCATTTCAGTCAAAATCGTAATCAGCTTATCCTTGGCCATCTTGATCGCATCATAGATATCGAGCGCCAAGCCTTCCTCCTCGATTTTTGTGCCATCTTCGACCAGTGAGATCGAAATACGATGCATCTTCTTCAGTTCTTTGCGGTCGTAGTCTTCGCCGGCCGCATCAAGCTGAGAAACGAGCTTCAAAGGATCTTTTGCAACCACTGCCACAACTGTCTCAGGAGTTGTGAAGTGCTCAAATTCGAGGATCGTTTGATAAATATAAGATTTCACTTCCGAACTGACATTACTCAGATCGAAACTGCTCTTAAAAGGGGTCTCCATATGGCCTCCTTTCGGCTTTGGGAAAATTCCCGAAGCATTGATTAGCCTCTAGTTTAGCATGGGTACGAGGTGTTTTGAGGTCAAGTTCAGTCTAGAATTTCATCTCGCATTTAGACGAGTTTTTATCTCAGAGTGAGACACTTTGCATTTGGACACTTTCTTTGCCATAAAAAATAATTATGCCTGAGATCAAATTGGAAGCTTCGTGGAAAAAGCATCTCGAAGCCGAATTTTCAAAACCTTATATGAAACAACTCAAAGCTTTTTTGCTCGAGCAAAAAAATACAGACAAAGTTATTTTTCCACCGAGCTCACAAATTTTTGCGGCTTTCGAATCGACACCTTTGCCGAAAGTAAAAGTTGTGATCTTAGGACAAGATCCCTACCACGGACCGGGACAAGCGCATGGCCTTTCTTTTTCAGTTCCTAACGGATTGGCCCTGCCGCCCTCACTCCGGAATATTTTTAAAGAGCTGCAAGATGACGTCAAAGTTCCCACTCCGAAAAGCGGCTGTTTGCTGGCTTGGGCAGAGCAAGGAGTGCTTCTTTTGAACAGCGTGCTGACAGTGGAGCAAGCGAATGCTGGATCTCATCAAAAGCAAGGTTGGGAGCAGTTCACCGATGCCGCGATCCAGCTGGTCAACAATGAAAATGAATGTGTGGTTTTCATTCTTTGGGGCGCTTACGCACAAAAGAAAGCGCAATTTGTCGACCGAAAAAAACATTTGGTACTCGAATCTGTGCATCCCTCGCCACTGTCCTCACATCGAGGATTTTTTGGCAGCAAACCTTTTTCTCAGGCAAACAATTATTTAACCAAACACAAAATTGAACCGATTGATTGGGATTTAAGCTCGGCCCATTCACAAAGGAAAGCATTATGAAATTTCGACCGGAACTGCACTTTCGAAATTCTTGGCCGCAAGCTTCCGAATTGAAACCTGATCAAAGTCTTTTGATTTTTGATCGTCGACTTCTCAAATTTGCCTCAGCAAAAAATTGGATCCGCCAATTTCCATTTCTGTATCCAGTCTCAGCAGGTGAGCAACTGAAAGAAATTCGAGCGTTTCCAAAGCACATGGAAAAAATAATCCGAGAGACGGAGGGAATTCCTCAGAGACCGCTGCAAATCATTTGTCTTGGCGGAGGATCCGTCGGAGATTTCGCAGGCTTTGCTGCTAGCATTTTAAAGCGGGGAGTGAAGCTCGTTCAAATCCCCAGCACCTGGCTTGCAGCTATGGATTCGGCTCACGGCGGAAAAAATGCATTGAATTCGGCGCAGGCAAAGAATCAGATTGGAACTTTTCATTTTGCGTCGGAAGTTTTTCTGATTCGACCCTTGCTGTTCTTACAACCGGCAGCTTTAGCTCAAGACGCTCTAGGCGAAGCCCTCAAAATCTCGCTGATCGAAGGCGGATCGCTTTGGAAAAAGATCAGCCTGATCAAAATTTGGAATGAAAAGACACTTTGGCTTTTACTGCCCCGACTGATTGAAGCAAAATACAAAGTGGTGCAAAAAGATCCCTTCGAATCTCGTGGAATTCGCCAAACTCTCAATTTTGGTCACACTCTGGGGCATGTCTTTGAAACTCAATTGAAGCTCAGCCACGGTCAGGCCGTCCTATCGGGACTGGGTTTTGCTTTGCAGTTCAGTCACCACAAAAAAATTCTATCTAGAAATGCCTTTTCAAAAATCCAAAAAATTCCTCGGGGCCGCTCGATTCCGCTTGGAATTCAACAAGCAAAATTATTAAAAAAATTGAAGCTCGCTGAAAAGCAACTGTCGCAAGATAAAAAACGTGTGAGCTCAAAACAGAATTCAGTCCAGGTTCGGTTTGTCTTCTTGAGAAATCCAGGGAAAACAATCATCCGACCGATTTCTCTGCCTGATCTGTTAACAGAAATAAAAAGGCAAATTCTTTGAGCCAATTTTTTTTTCAAGGTAACATACCAGCTTCCAAATCTCTGTTCAATCGAGCTTTGATTTTGCAAAGCTTTTCGCCTGCGCTGGAGATCCATGGCCAATCAAGTTGTGATGATGTCCTTCAAATGAAAGCTGCTCTAAAGCAATTGTCATTGGGGAAAACAGTTTTCTGCGGGGAAGCTGGCACCGTTCTGCGATTCATGGCACTCAGAGCTTCTCGTCAAGCCGGCACATATTTTTTAACCGGTGAATCAAGCTTGCTCAAACGACCACAAAAAGAATTGTTGTCCATCTTAGGGGCTCTCTCAGTGGAATGTGAACTTGAAGAGGATGGGCTACACATCCGCTCTCAGGGTTGGAAAAAGCCTTCAAAACCGATTGAGATCAACCGCGAAATCTCGAGCCAATTTGCTTCAGGATTGGCCTTGAGCAGCTGGAACCTCGATTTCGTTTTGGAATTTCAAATGGCTGCCGGAGTTTCTGAAGGCTATTGGGAAATGACTTTGCAAATGCTTCGTTCCGTAGGGATGGAAGTCAATCGCCGAGGTGAAAACTGGATCATTCCATCTGAACAAAAAATAAAAAAGTCAGGCATCCAGCTGGAACCTGATTACAGTTCCTGTTTTGCCATTGCAGCTGCTGCAGCTCTCAGCGGAAAAGCAGTGCTCACCAATATGACAGCGTCGAGCACTCAACCAGATTTTATGTTCATTGATTTGCTTAAGCAAATGGGAGCGAAAATTATTCAGTCCCAAAATCGCCTTGAGGTTGAGGCGCCTTCAGAGCTCAAGGCTTTGGACGCAAACCTCTCCTCCAGTCCCGATTTGTTTCCCGTGCTTTCCATTCTGTGTGCCTTTGCCAAAGGGACATCGAATCTGCGGGGAGCCGGTCATCTTGTTTTTAAAGAGTCCAATCGAATTCAGAAAACAGCTGAACTTTTGCAAAAAATGGGAGCCCGATTTCAAGTTTATCCGGATGGAATTCAAATCGAAGGACCTGCCAAGATTCAAAATCCCCTTTCTTTCCGCTTCGATCCCGCTCAAGATCATCGAATGGCAATGGCAGCTGGATTACTGAGATTGAAGTCCGTGAATGTAGAAATTCTCCATCCGCAGGTGGTGAACAAAAGCTTCCCCGAGTTTTGGAATTTCATTGGCATTAACCCATGAAAATGGCTTTGATCGGCCATCGCGGCACAGGCAAATCATCACTTTTAAAAAGATTAAAAGTTTATTTTGAAAAAACGCCGGTAGATTTAAAATTTTTTGATTTGGATCGAGAAATCGAAGCTCGAGATGGAAAATCAGTTGCCAAAATTTTTTTGGAATCAGGCGAAATAGGTTTCCGAAAAATTGAAACTCAAGTGTTTCAAGAGCTCATTCAGAACCCGCATTGGGTGATCGCTTTGGGCGCAGGCTTTCCCTTGAAGGAAATACCCTCTCAGGCGATCAAAATCTGGGTCCGCCGTCCCACCGATCATCTGGGTCGAATTTTCATCGATCGGCCTCGCTTGAATTCTGAATTGACGGCCCTGGAAGAGTACATCGAGCGGCTTCCTCTCAGAGAAGAAAGATACCGCCAGCAAGCCACCGAGCAGTACTTGATGCCTGAGGGAATTCACAAACCGAATTCAACTGAGAAGAAAATCTTTCAGCAGGATTTTCAAAACCTGGGCGGAGTTTACACTTTACTGCCGAGTCATTTTCAAAATATTGAAATGTTGCAAGAGCGAATTCGTAAATTCGAAGTCGAGCATTTTGAATTACGGGATGATCTTCTCAGTCTTTCGCAAATTCAGATGGTCACAAGCTTACTGCCTAGCAGTCGAGTTCTGATCAGTTTACGAAATCCCCAAACTCATCCTTGGCTTCTTGAATTCATCAAAACCGGTGTGCTCTGGGACTGGGCTTCAGAATTGGGAAACTGCTCCTTTGCCATTCCTGCCATTCTTTCCTTTCATCAAATCCCATCGCATCTGTTGCAATCTGCTTCAGCTTTGGCAGCGCACCTCAGCCAAGCCTCGCTCTCAAGTCACATCAAGTTGTCACCAATTGTTGAAAATTTCGAGACGCTGAAAATTCTAATTGATTGGCAGAGATCAAATCCCAAGGGCCGAAGTCTTTTGCCACGTTCTCCTTTAGGAGCTCAGCAAGGACGATGGACGTGGGTTCGCCTTTGGCTGAAAGGGCGTCAAAAGCTCAATTTTTTCCGCACAGATCAAGGCTCTGCCATCGATCAGCCAACATTGTATCAGTGGATAACTTCGCCATCCTCGCCTGAAAAATTTGCAGCCGTCATAGGTAGTCCCGTTTTTCACAGTCGAAGTCCCATCGAGCATGAAGAATTTTTTCGCCAAATAGGAATGCCATTCTTTGCTATCGATTGCACTTCAGATGAATTCAAAGATTGTCTTATTTTGCTCGAAGAAATGGGTTTGCATGCGGCCGCTGTGACAGCACCTCTGAAACAGAAGGCTTTTAGCTCCTCTAAATATCGCACTTCGGTCGCTACAAATTTGAAAAGTGCCAACACTCTTATTCGAAAAAATAACCAATGGAATTCCCACAACACGGATCTCATCGGTTTTCAAAAAATGTTTGCGCAGATTTCGACGGATCCGAACTCGATTGCAGTTTGGGGCGGAGGCGGGACATTGCCAGTGATTTTAGAGGTCTGCCCGCAAGCGCTCTGTTTTTCAGCGCGAACCGGAGAGATCAAACCGGAATATGAAATTGATCGGCCAGGTCGTCAGGCGCAGAATTTGGCGATGCGGCTCGAAGGACCTCAAGCCTTAATCTGGGCGGCCTCGCCAGACGCAAACTTTCCGCCAGAAAGCTGGAAACCTGACTATATTTTAGACCTGAATTATCGAGAGGATTCCCTGGCCAGAGACTATGCGATTCAGGTAAAGGCTTTGTATATCAGCGGGCTTGTGATGTTTGAGACGCAAGCTCGGGCGCAACAAGAATTTTGGAGTGAGTGAAATGGCTGCAAATACATTCGGACATCATTTCCAAATTCACAGTTTCGGTGAAAGTCATGGAACCGCATTGGGTTGTGTGATTGAAGGTTGTCCATCAAATTTGATTTTCGATGTGGAACTTTTGAAGCAAGAGTTGAATCGAAGGCGCCCTGGACATCACGGCTTGAATATCAATGAAGTCGTCTCGCAAAGATCTGAAAATGATGAGCCAGAAATCCTTAGTGGGGTCTTCGAAGGTAAAACTTTGGGAACTCCAATCGCTATTTTGGTGCGCAATCAAGATGCGCGTTCGGAAGATTACAAAGAAATTAAAACTCAAGCCCGAGTGGGACATGCCGACGATATGTGGGCAATCAAATTTGGTCACCGCGATCATCGAGGCGGAGGTCGCTCTTCGGGTCGTGAAACAGTCGCTCGAGTCATGGGGGGAGCCGTTGCGAAAATGATTTTGAAACATTTGGCGCCTGAGTTGCGAATTCTTGGATTCACCACTCAAGTTGGCCCTTTGAAGCTGACAGATGCCGAGCGAACTCAATTCCTGAAACTGGAAAATGCACAAGCTTATCCACAGGACGCCTTTTTCGCGCGCTTTCCCTCAAGCCAAGATGAAAAAGTAAAATCTCTTTTGCGCGAAGCTCAGAGCACAGGGGGAAGCTATGGAGCTCAGGTCGAGATTCGAGTGAAAAACATGAAACCCGGTCTTGGTCAGCCGGTTTTTCACAAATTGAAATCCGATCTTGCTGCAGCACTGATGAGTGTGGGAGCAGTCGCCTGGATTCAAATCGGCGAAGGAAATCCAGAATCAGAATCTGGCTCTCATTTTCACAGAAGTTCTGGCGTCGAAGTTTACGGTGGAATTCGCGGCGGGGTTTCAACCGGTCAAGATCTTATTTTGAAAGTCGGATTGAAGCCAACCAGCTCCATCTTAGATGTGGCTAAAAAGGGTCGACATGATCCCTGCATTGCAACTCGAGCCATTCCAGTTCTTGAAGCAATGACGGCGATGGCTTTGGCTGACCAATTCCTGCTCCAGAGGCTCGATCAAATTTAGATTTATTTTGAATTTTGCAGAAGCCAATCAGCCAGAGCGTTGAAGGCTCTTTCTTTTCCGATTTCGTTGAAGGCCTCATGAGAAAATTGGGGAAAACTTGCGAGAATTTTGGATTTGCCAGCTTTCATTTTTAATTTGGAAAAAAAAGCGTAGGTCGCTTTCCAACTCACAATTTGATCGGCGAGCGGAACCACAAATAAAATTGGATAGGAGAAGCTGCCGTCAAAACTTCGTACCAGTGGCATTTCCTTCATCAGGTTCACGAAAAATCGCGGTGTGACAGATTGATGATTGAGGGGATTTCTCAGCGCCTCTTGTCCAACGCTGGGATCACTTGAAATCATATCTCCATTCAGTTCGTTTCCCAGGCGAAGACTTCCGAAAAGAGGTTCGATCAAACGACCGAATAAACTTTTTAAAAAGGGAACAGGCATTGCTAGCTCTAAGAGTGGAGCCGAAACCGTGACTGATTGCAGATTTAAATTTTCCACATTTTCAAGGACGCGCAAAGTGAGCAATCCGCCCAAGCTGTGACCAAACCAGTGAGCTTTGCAAAGCCCAGTCTGCTGTCTCATCCATTTTTCCGATGCATGAAAAGCTTCTAAGACCGCGGTTTGATAGGCATCGAAATTTTCGATATGTCCACGGACCCCACTGGATTTTCCATGACCTGGAAGGTCGACACAGGCGATGGTATCAACGACTCCATTGAGATAATGCGGAAAGTGTTCATAGCGATCACTTTGTTCCGACTGGCCATGCACCAAGAAAAACAAACGACCTTGATTCAGATTTTTTGAGCGATAAAGGCGAACGAAAACCTGCTGATCCTGAACAGAAAGAAATTCTTCACTCCAATTTTCCGGAAGCTTGGGAAAATTTGGCGAAGCGGCCATTTACTTGGAACCTTGATAAATATAAGCCACGCCACCGGTCAGCGAGTGAAATTCAGATTTCTGAAAGGCCTGTGACTTCAGCATCAAATCGAGAAATTTTTCTTTGCAAGGAAAAGCCGAAGAAGATTTTTGCAGATATTGATAAGCTTCTTTTTGCCCCGTGACCCAGCCGCCAAGAATCGGCAAAACTTTCTCCGAATAGAAATTAAAAATGGGCGCAAAAACTGGCAGATCGGCTTGGCCAAATTCTAAGATCATGACAGAACCACCTGGCTTGGCGACCCGAGCCATCTCCTGTAAGGCCTTGATCGGATCAGCAACATTTCGAATGCCAAACGAAATGCTGACCACGTCAAATGTCGAATCTGGATAAGGAAGTGATAGCACATCGGCTCGTGCGAATTGAATTTCCAGGCCGTGGGCTTTGGCTTTAGCCGGCGCTGGGATCAGCATCTCGGCGCAAAAATCTGTACCGATGACCGAGCCAGAGGGCCCCACCGTTTTTTTAAACTCAATTGCCAAATCTCCCGTGCCAGTCGCGCAATCAAGAATTTTCATTCCTCCTTTAGCGCCTGACAACTGAACCAGTTTTTTTCTCCATAGATGATGAATGCCCATGGAAAGCACCGAGTTGGCTTTGTCATAATTCGAAGCGACCCGTGAAAACATCGAACGAATTTTTTCGGGCTGCGGAGAGGAAGCTGCCGAAGAAGAAGAGCTTTCAGTCATATTCATTTTTAAATTTCCAACTTATTCAAAGGGCGATCCAAGGCTGTGAGAAGCTTTTCGAGCTTACTCATCAACTGTTGAAAATCGCTCATGGTCAAAGCTTGCCGACCATCCGAAAGTGCTTCGGCAGGTCTTGGGTGAACTTCAACAATCAAACCATCGGCACCAGCAGCAGCAGCAGCCAAAGCCAATTGCGGCACGAATTCTCGCATGCCCACGGCATGAGATGGATCGACAATCACAGGCAGGTTTGTTTTTGCTTTGACGTAAACTACCGAATTTAAATCCAAAGTATTTCGAGTCGAGGTCTCAAAAGTTCGAATCCCGCGCTCACACAGAATCACTTTGTCATTGCCACCGGCCGTGATGTACTCGGCCGCCTTGATCCACTCATCAACAAAAGCAGCAAAGCCACGCTTCAAAAGAATAGGCTTTCGCGTTTGTCCGAGCTCTTTGAGTAGAGCATAGTTGTGCATGTTGCGAGATCCGACTTGGTACATTTCCACACAGTCATCGATCATGGCAATCTGTCGAGGATCGGTGACTTCAGAGACTAACTTCATATTTGTTTGCTTCAAAATATCTTTGATAAAGCCGAAGGAATCAGCTCCCAAACCTTGAAATGTTTGCGGACTGGTTCGCAGTTTCCAAATTCCTCCGCGCAGAAGCACTGCTCCCGCATTTTTCACGGCGGTGGCCGCTTCTAAAAACTGCTCTGGGCTTTCGATCGAGCAAGGGCCCGCTATCACCGTGAATTTTGCTCCGCCAATTTGCACGGGTCCGACTTGCACAGGTTTGGTCGAATGAGTTTCACTCTGTAACGAGGTTTGAGCCGAAGAGTTAGATGCTCGAGAGAGGCTTTCAGTGTCCATGAAAATTCCTATAGTTTTGAATCCACTTTCGCTATACTAAAGAAGCTATCAGTCTGATTCGAGGCTTTGACTATATCACCAATTCAAAGCAGTGAAACGGAAAGAAATAAGAGCTTTTGATCACCATGTAAGAAGGCAAAGGCCATGACGCAAAATGAAATCCTTGAGTTTTTAAAGTCAGGAGCTTTGATCCGCTTGCCCTCGGGAAAGCTGAGACTGTGGAAGGGCCCCTTTCGCCCTGTCACGATCATTAAAGAACCTGTCTTTTCAGTTGCTTACATGGATTACGATGCTTCTCAGCCGCAGTTTCTCCAGAGCTCAACTGCGGTTGTTGAAACCGAAGTTTCAACTTTCCGAGGCTTGCTTCAACCACATCTTTCGCAAGTGTCTTTTTCTGGACACAGTTTTTTCCAGCCCTCTTTTGAAAAATTTCAAGACTCTTATCAGATCATCCAGGGAAAAATCCACCGAGGCGAACTTGAAAAAGCAGTGCCGGTCGTCTTCGCCGAATCTCCCTTGGTGCCCTCGCTTGCTGAAAAAGCGCGAATGCTTTGGCATGCCTTAGAATCCCATCCCGAGTTGTATGTGTATGGATTTTGGAACGAATCAACTGGAGTCATCGGTGCCTCTCCAGAAATATTATTTCATGTGAAGGAGAACCATCTTCGGACGATGGCTTTGGCAGGGACTCGGCCACAACATCTTGAATCTGAATTGTTAAAAGATCCGAAGGAACTGAAAGAACATCAGTTTGTGATTGATGACCTCAAACAAAAATTGGAAAAATATGGATGGCCCAAAGTAGGTTCTACGAAAACGGCATCTTTCGGACCCATTGCGCACTTGAAAACAGAAATCGAAATTGAGCTTTCGCATGTCGAGATCGAAGATTTGCTCAAGCAACTTCATCCAACAGCTGCACTCGGAGTTTTTCCGCGCAACTATGGAATTCACTGGATGAAAGAGTTGGCCTATCAAGCTCAGCGCGGCGTTTTCGGCGCTCCACTTACTTTTTCGATCTCTCACACCGAAGTCATTTCCATCGTGGCGATTCGCTGTCTCCAGTGGAGTGAGAACGGCTCGCAAATCGGTACGGGCTGCGGAATCATCGCCAGCAGCGATCTACAGAAAGAGTGGCGTGAGCTCGCTTTGAAGCGCCAGTCGGTGATGAAAATTTTAGGTCTCGATTTATGAACATCACTTTGGCCGGAACAATTCTGCA
>JAYUCD010000167.1:0-2076 GCA_043740515.1 Bdellovibrio sp.
CCAAGCTGATTTTTTTAAAATGCTCTGCCGAGTCTCGGTAAATTTTTCGGCCCGTCTCTGTCCCGCCGGTGAAAGAAATCAGAGGAACCTTGGGATGGCGAACAATCGCTTCACCGACAGGTGAACCCAAACCAAAAATGATATTCAAAACTCCGGCTGGCATACCGACCTGTAGACAGACTTCGCCGAGCAAGGCTGCGGTCATCGAAGTCAATTCGGAAGGCTTGCAAACGACTGTGTTTCCGTAAGCGAGAGCCGGTGCTATTTTCCAACTCAGTAAATAAAGTGGAAGATTCCATGGCGAGATCAAACCCGCGACTCCGACTGGCTTTCGCTTGACGTAACTGTGAAATCCAGTTTCTTGATAATGCTCATGGGTCTCGGTCAGAATTTCTTCAGCAAAGAAGCGAAAATTTCGAATGCTGCGATCGATATCCATTTTCCGCGCCAACTGGACCGGCTTGCCTTGATCCAAGCTTTCCATTTCGGCGAATTCATCAGCTCTGATTTCGATTTGCTTGGCGATCTGCATGAGATATCCGCTGCGAATTTCGGCAGAAAGCTGGGACCAGCTGCGAAAAGCCTGTTCAGCAGATCGAACCGCGAGATCGACATCGGCAACACCTGAATTTGGGATCTCTGAAAAAACTTCACCCAAAGCGGGATTGAGATTGCGAAGGTAAGCTCCCGTCAGAGGAGCTTCCCAGCGGCCGTCGATGAAGTTTTGAATTCGTTTGAGGCTCATTCGCCCCATCCTCATCATCTTCTCTGAGAGTGTCAATTGCAGACACTCTCTCGGCTTGACTTTTTAGCGGCCTTTTTTCTTAAATACCTTAGCTTCGATATCCGCCTTGGAATCTTGAAGCATCACATCGACCAGCTTGGCCCGATTGAGCTTTAAAACATCAATCAGCTTCGGCAAACAGTGCCCCGGCGGCGCGCAGAGGCCGCGCTCCCAATTGGAAACAAACTGACTGTGCACATCGCCTAAGGACGAAGCCAATTCTGCTTGCGTGTATTTCGACGACAATCTTTTTTCTTTAAGAAATGTTCCTAAATTTTGAAATTCAGCCATAAATGCCTCTCTCTCTTTCTCTCTTGGGTTCAGCGAAAATTTATTTCAATCTTTCATTGGTTAATGACTTGTTAAATAAACTTCTCTGAACATTAAGCATCAATTTTGAAGTAAATAAAATTATAGCAGGTTAGGTGCAACCTGTTCCATGAAAATTTGCATACTGGCTTCAACCGCGAGGGTGTCATGGTTGTTGAAATCAAACCAAAGCATCAGGCGATCATTTTTGTCGTATTTCTGTAATATTTTTTCTCTGACTTCATGTGGATTGCCAGAGATTGTGTTGGCCACAGCAGACTCGACTTTCTTGGGATCCAAGGTTCCTTCCATGGCTTTCCAGTAATTTTCCCATGCTTTCCGTGAAGCCACATGCGCCTTCTCACTCTGGGCTTGGGAACTGAGCCCTTTGGTTTGATCGATAAACACAAGCACCGTCCTGGGCATCAGCGAGCGATTCCATTTTCCACCTTGTGGGTGATAGTGCTCAGTCATCCGTGCATGAGTTTCCTCGATAACTGTGGTCGGAGTGATTGAAAGATTGAAAACTCCGACAGGCAGAATTTGATTTGCTTGAATCTGCGCTTCGGGGTCGTGGCTTCCAAGAGTCAAATCCAAAAGCTCCAAAGGTGCTTCGAAGGGAAGGACTCCCACCGTCTCAAAATTCCAGTGATGGTCGATCCGAATTTTTTCATTTTGCAAGCGAGATTCACTCTCAGCAATTGCTTTGACTTTTTGCCACTGAGTTTCGTCACGAAAATCGGAGCGCTGTAAAAAACGATCTGAAATATCTTTGGAAGAGATCTTGGAAGTTTTCAAAGTCCGCAAAAAAATCTCAGAAGCTTCTTGAAAATATTTATTTTTGATCACATCCCAAGCCGCTGTTTCGAGTTCTGTTCGAGGAAAAAAACCATAGGGAGTATTTGAAAAGGGAAAGCGTCCTGCTGCATATCCGATGTGCAATTTTCTTTTTTCGCCGGCATCCAATCCGTGCAAAGTAAGAA
>JAYUCD010000168.1:0-2934 GCA_043740515.1 Bdellovibrio sp.
CTTCGACGTGAGCTTGATTGACTTTCTCGGCAATTTTGTAAGCCAGCTGGTCCATTTTGTCTTTGAAATCTGGAATCACCTGATCTCGAACCGAGAGGGGCTCCACCCACCGAACCACCAGAAATACGATCGGTGATTTTAAAAGGTGGGGTACTCTCATTCGGAGTGTAAAAGACATCAATTCGATCGGTGTTCGGATTGACATGAGTCGACATTTGCTGGGAGTCATAGCCAGAAACCAAAATCGCATTTCCCGCTGTGCTCACGGTCACCATTCCGCCAGTTCCTTCGGCGTATTTGATATTCATCTTCTCATTCATTTTTTTCAGGAGCAAATCTCGGCTGTCACGCTGATCATTGGCTGGAATTCCTTGCAGCTCGACCTCAGAAATTTTTTGATTCAGTGAAGCCACTTCGTGAGACATCTTGTTCACTTCTTCGATTTCATTTTTGACTCGTTGATCGACGTCTTTTTGAATATCGGTCAACTGAGTATCGACTCGTTTGAAATCTTTGACGAGGGCTTCACCCGCTTCTTTGACCATCGTTCTTGAGGTCAAGCTTTCCGGATTGTTGGAAAGTTCTCGGAAGCCATTGAAAAAATCGGTGACGTACTGATTGAGGCCTTTGTTCATTTGTTCGTTGTAAACTTCTTCGACTCGGCCCAAAGCGGCTTCTCGGCCTTTGTACATGCCCATTTCGCCAGTTTCTTTTTGCACTTGTTTTTCAAGAAATGGATTGTTGGTTCTGGTGACGGCGGCAGCTCGACTGCCCATTCCCATTTGCAGATTGCCTTCGACGATCGGTACAGCTGTTTGCAATTCGACCCGTTGACGAGAATAGCCTTCCGTCGCTTTGTTGGCGATATTGTGAGACGTCGTTTGAAGCGCGGTCTGACTGTTCATCATCGCGCGCTTTCCGATATCCATCATCGAATGGATTTTCGCCATGCCTTTACATCCTTGTAAAGCGCAGCCCTTCTTTACGAAGTACTACGCTTAGGCTTCTTTCCTGACAAAGTTTCCTGCTTTGTCGGGACCGCATTCCATGGTCCCTTGCCGAGCATAAGTTTTTTTACCAGCGAGAGCTTCTTTGATGTTTGTCATTGCACCATTGAGAATTCCAAGCGCTGATTCTGCATACTGAGCATTTTCTTTATTCAAGCTTGCAACTCGGCTGACCAACATCTCAAGCGAGCTATGTAGCACTCGCAATCGATCGCCTTCCGGGCCATTGAGAATTTTCGCTAGCTCGAGCAAGCGAGGATTTTGCACATCGCCGCCGATCAAAAGAGCCAACTCTTTTGCATATCTCTCACGAGCACCGTCTTGCGATCGGATCTTGTAGAGAATGGCTTCTTTGTTTTTATTATTTTCATCGAGCTTTGGAATATCAGTGGCAATCAAAAGTTCTTTTTCTTTGCGGCAGACTTCCAAAAGCGAGCGATAAAGCTTTGTCAGCTCATCTAAATTCACAGTCAATTTTGTAAATGACTTTTCGTGCGAAACATCCATTTTCATTAGCTCCAAGCCGCTTCTTCGTCGACCATTTTTTCAGCAACGTCTTTTGCATCAACCGAGTACTGTCCCGCATCGATCAGTTTTTGCAAACGAGCTACTTTTTCTTCGTCCACATCCGGCGTCGCCATGGCGATCTCTTTTGCTTTTTTCATATCTTGAGCGCGTGGAGAGAGATCAACTTTTGTTGCACCCAGCTCGCTGAGATCTGCAGAGGATTTGTTTTTTGCTCCGCCGACTTTAGCATCGCCGGAAGCTTTGCCAGCTTTTTCTGCGCTTGGTGTGTCTTTCAGATTTAAATTCTGACCGACTTTATTATGAGTAATTTTCATCGAGAGCCTCCGTGCCCGTCGTTTTTAAACGACCTATAAATTCAAGTGTATCATAGTGAGTCACCTACATCCACATTCCAAAAGAAACTTTTCGCTTCTGGACTGAGTTGACCTAGCCTTTGTCCAGCCTCGATCTCAGAGCCAACCTGAGGCTTGGAACCTTGCAAATTCTTCTCGAGCTGGCCGCGGAACACCATTTGGCTTTTGAGACCATTGTCGTGCGCCATCTCGATTAGGTTCTCGTCATCACCCAGATTTTTCACTCCCAGGACAGTTCCCTTCCAAGGAGCTGTGACTTCCGAATCCTGCAGGGCTGCTTTTTGTAAATCATATTTGATCGCAATTTTATTGGCGATCTGAGAAACCTTGGGGGCATCGCCCGGATTTTGGCCAACTGAAGTCGGAGAAATCTTATGAAACGACTGCATCTTGAAGGGATCGGACTGTTTACTTTTTTCGTCGAGCTTGATTGGGCCCATGGGCTTCGAGGGCGCTTTTTTGATTCCGAGTGCTGGGCCTAATTTATCCAGCAATTGTTCGTGAATCATATCGGCCAAGCCGATGCCGCCGCGGTCGCCCCACTTTTCTGCGTACTCCTCATCCAACTGTCCGCGGAAAAGTTTTTCGGCATTGTTAGCGGGCATGAATCCGCCTTCGGTCACCGTGCTTCGCATGGACTTCATCATCTCTCGCAAAAATTGCTTCTCGTAAAGCTTCGAGACGTCTTTTAATTTTTGATCTTGTTGATCAGGTGTCAGCGGCTGCCGAAGATTTTTGAAGTTCTCAATCTTCATGTTTCGCTGCCTGGAGAATTTCTGCGAGCGTATTTTGCACGCTCGCAGTTTGAGAAAGAAAAAGGGGAGTTGAGTCAGAGGACCATGTGCATCCTGCACTTGCCACTCTATGAGTGAATCTCAGCTTAAGCCTGTGTGCACCAATCCTTGGTGACTGCTGACCTATTGCTTCTGTTTCCTGCGTGAAACGAGATCTTTTTCCAAACCGTCCTTGGTTATCGATCTCTAACTCACCACCCCTGCGCCCAAAATCCATCCATAGACTTTGAGCATATAACTTTATTTTAATGA
>JAYUCD010000169.1:0-8191 GCA_043740515.1 Bdellovibrio sp.
TTGGTGGTTGGGATTTGCACCTCTCAACAATCGAAAATTCAAAGAAATTAATCAAGCTCTAAGAATGAAAAGTGATCTCGATCTCCGAACTCGCTCTAACTAAGCTGCTTTTCTAGGAAGCGAAGCGACCTGAGACCAAACCAGCTGAAGCATTCGCCATCGACGATCGATCCCTGCAGTTTGAGATCTTCCAATTCTTTTGTTTTTTTAGCAAAGGGAAAGGGCTCCGAAGAAAAGAGAAAATAGCTCTGCTTCGGATCGCAGTCCATCAGCTCGAAAATTGGATATTTGGATTCGGCCGATGCCACCATTCCCCTAGCACCTAACTTTTCTAAAACTGAAGAAATAAAAGTCGAGTCTGCGACTCGCATCCAGGGATTTTTCCAGATCACATAAATAATATTTTGATAAGCAAAGTGATCGCGCCGCAAAACTTGGATTTCTCCTGGAATCTGATTCCAATCCCACTGGCGAGATTGATTCTCGAGATTTCTCCATCGCTGCTCTACCTCTTTCAAGCCTGGGCTTTGTAACTTTAAATTGAGTTTCCCGATTTCCGTTGCCACGGAATCCACAGAAGTCACATGCGTGGCGATCCATTCGATCGGGCACTCTTCACTCATTGAAATTGGATTTTCTTCCTGATCTAAAATTAATAAATCGGCTTTGAGCTCACGAAGTTTGAGCCAGTCGATGTCCTTGGTGCCACCGACCACGGGGATTTTTTCAAGCTTTGCAAGTGGGTGAATACAAAATCGGGTGCGTCCTACAACTTGGATGCCGCATTCAATCAACATTTCAGTCCATGAAGGGACCATGCAAATGACTCTCATTCAGTTTTTTAACCAGGGCTGACTGCACTCGTCAAAGGCTTTTCGAAGTGGATTTCGTCTCGGGCTTGACCTCTGACCGGACTTTGCCAAGAATGGCGGCTTATGAACAATTCCTATCATGCCATTCGAAGTTTAAAGAAAGACCACCACTATAAAAAAGGCGATGTGCTCGTGCTTTTTGGCGAGTTGTTTAATCGTGGATATGCCAATGGCCTGGTTGAAGAAGCTGAAAAACGAGGCATGACGATTGTTCGAACCACAGTGGGCCGTCGAGACAAAGAGGGAAATCTGCGAGCTCTCACGGAAGAAGAGACTGCCTCAATCCCTAAGCCCTTCATCAACATTCCGCTAGAAGCAGGCTTTGATTTAGAACCTGATGATCAAGGAATCAAACCGGTTGATTATTTGCGAGAAGTTAAGCTGTCGGATTGGGATTCAGCACAAGTTCCCAAGGCGAGCCTCGAAGTTTCCAGACGAAAGGGGCGTGAGCGTTTCCATACGCATTTGAAAAAATATTTGACTGAGCTCGAGCCTCTGATTCCGACAGGAGCGAATGTTCTTTTCGCGCATTTGATGGCGGGAGGCGTGCCGCGCGCCAAAATTATTCTCCCTTTGATGAATCGCTCTCTCAAAGGAATTGGGGATCGATTTCTATCGAGCGAAAAGTTTTGGGACTCCCCGCTCGGTCAATTTTGTTCCATGAGTTTCAATGACGTCACTGCCGAAACATTTGCCAATCTCGTGAATGAGAGCGCGGCCATGCGAGAGCGGATTCAAAAAAGTGGTGGACGAGTTTCCTATGTGGCTTACGGTTACCACGGTACCGAAGTGATCATGGGCCAAAATTATGTGTGGCAGTCTTACTCGCCTTATTTGCAGGGCTGGGCAAAATCTCGTTTGGAAAATCACTCGAGAGATTTCTCGCAAAAGGGAATCAAAACTTGTGTGTACAATTGTCCTGAAATTTTGACCAACTCGAGCTCGATTTTCTCAGGTGTCGAAGTGTCGCTGTACCCCTTATTGGGAGCACTTCGAAAAGAAGGCTCCGAATCGGCGCATGCTAAGCTTACGGTTGAGAATTGCTTGCAGCTCTTGAAGCCAGGCGTAAAGCTAGATGATGTTTTAAGCTACATAAATTCCTATTTAACTTCCGAAGTGATCCGCTCGAATTGTGTTTTTGAGAAATGGCCCCAGCACAACACCAAGACGCAACTGGAAAACATGCTGACCGCTTCCGATCATCTGCTTGATTTGCACCTTGATTCTAAGCAAGTGATGACCTCGCCTTTGAGCGAAGTCGTCTTTGCAGCCTGCGGGAAGGTCATGCTCTCCGACAGCCCCTTACCCGAGGCCCCGGTTGCTTGGATCAATCACGACCTCATCGCAAAAATTCACAGCGCCACTTAAGCGGAAAGTGCATTGATGGGAATTCAAGCTGGCTCTCTTTGGCAACACGAAGGTTTGGATTTTTTTGGGCTGAGTCTTTCCGGGATTCATACGAGTCTCTCGATTCCGCTTCACCAAATCTGCTTTGATGTGGCCCAAGGCTTACCTTTCGCTGTGAAAATGCGAAAATTTTTTATCACCCACGGGCATCTCGACCATGCGGCTGGAATACCTTATATCATTTCTCAAAAGGCCATGCACAACGAACCCGCACCACAGTTTTACATGCCAGCGTCTTTGGCAGATCCAATAACAGAGATCATTCGCTTGTGGGAAAAAATTGAAGAGCATCAGTACAAATTTGAATTTCATAAGGTCGATAAAAAAACCTGTGTGCCTTTGAACCTGCAGCATGAAGTTCGCTGTTTTCCAACGGTCCATCGGATTGAATCCTTCGGTTATTCCTTGGTCAATAAAAACAAAAAGTTGAAACCTGAATTTCAAAACTTAAGTGGACCGGAAATTCAACAAGCCAAAGCTTCAGGGCTCGTCGTCGATGAGATTCAAGAAAAAATATTGATGTCTTTTACTGGCGACACACAAATTGAGTTTTTAGATTTGAGCCCTGAAATTAAAAAATCTCGCATTCTTTTTTTAGAAGCGACCTATCTCGATGAACGCAAATCCATTTCGGATGCTAAAAAGTGGGGGCATACTCACCTAGATGAAATTATTCCTCGCTTGGATGAAATTGAAAGCGAAAAAATCGCTCTGATTCATGTGTCCAGTCGATATTCAACGCCTGAGATTTTAGAAATACTGAAACGAAAAATTCCATTGATACATCAAGAGCGAGTGATTCTTTTTCCTGGTCGCTAACTTCAATTGCGACCGAAAAAATCTTCCAGTTCTGGCCACAGTCGGCGAACTTTATTTTTAACCGACTGGAAATAAGTCAGCCATTCTTTTCCCGAACGTTTTGACCACTGGGAGGCAAGCCGAGTTGCAAAAAAAATTGAGCTGACGCCCATGCCGACGTATTCTCTGGGCGGCTTCAAGGCCGTCAACATCTCTGGACCAAAATAACTTTGGGTGAGGAGCCGCTCTCTTTCTGCCAGATCTCCGATCACAATCACTCCGGTGGCCTGACCCAACACAGTTTTATTTAGTGGCAAGGTCGGATCGGGTTCTTTCGCGAGCCCCGCTGAACCGACAATCAGTGTTCCATTTTGCAAGATCTTTTTCACCGCCACCAGCACGGGCTTCGTTTCATCTGTCACTTTGCCGTTCCATTGAATCAAAATAAAACTCGACGATGATCCAGCTGCTTCCAAACTTGTTGAAATTTGAGGCACCGAAATTTTTCCATCTTCTCGGTAAGGCGTCAGATTTTGGAAGGAGCAAGAGGAGCAGCTTTTCAGTTGTTCTTTGAGCAATGGAGCAACTTTGGCTTCAAAATCAGCTTTGCTCTCACCTGAAATGACGGCAATGGAAATGGGAGTCGATAAAAATGTTTGAGGACCTGCCCAGGCAAAGGAAAAAAGGCCCAGGCAACAACCCATCAGGATCGCAAAAACTAAGATTCCCAATCCTTTTAAAAATGACTTCATTTCAACTGTTCTCCGGTTTAACCTTATTGGACATTGAGACTTTTATGATGTCAAAGCCCAATTGGGATTCAGTCCGTCTGTATTTTTCTGGTGATGAATACTTCCATGAAGTGATTCAAGCGATCGAACAATCTCAATCTGAAATTTTGATTGAGTCTTACATTTTTGATATGGACCCGATCGGCATCCGCATTCTCCGATCGCTTGCAAAAGCTCAAGAGCGCGGCGTTCGCGTCCAAATTTTAATTGATGGCGTCGGCGGTTTCAACTGGGCCGTGGCGCTGAGAAAATTCAGTAAAGAAAATCATCTGCAGTTTCGCATTTATCATCCGATTCCCTTGCGTTTGGATTTCTTGAAAAAAATTTCCTGGAAGTCTTTGCGTCGAATCCTTTTTCTGCTTAAAAAAATCAACAAACGCAATCATCGGAAAATTATATTGATCGATCAGCAGACGGCTTTCATGGGGAGCTTGAATATTTCTCAAGTTCATTCGGAAGAATTTATGGGCCCGTCTGTTTGGCGGGACACTGGCATTCAGGTGAGTGGCCCCTCCCTCATCGGCCTTAAAACTGTGTGTGTCAAAACTTGGCAGAGATCGCAAATGGACGGACTGCTAAGGGCTCCAACTTTGAGACACAAAAATCAATTGCAACTGAAAAGTGACGAAGTCTTGCGACTCAATTCGACTGTTAAATGGCGCTTTTTTCTGCTTCGCGATTTGAATCGAAGAATGCGAACAGCACACAAGCGAATTCTGATTACCAACGCTTACTTTTTGCCTCGGCGATCCATCCTCCGCTCCTTGATGAAAGCTGCCCGTAAAGGTGTGTATGTGGGACTTTGCTTGCCTTCGATCACAGACGTACAAGCTGTGCGCTGGGCTTCAAGATCTCTCTACATTCGTCTCATCAAAGCCGGCGTCCATATATTCGAATTTCAAGGCCGAGTGCTTCACGCTAAAACACTGATCATTGATGACAACTGGGCCACTGTCGGATCTCATAATTTGAATCACCGCAGTTTGAATCATGATTTGGAAGTCGAAGTTGTCCTCAATCAAGCCGCATGGGTTGATCCTTTGCTCAAACAGTGGGATCATGACATTCTTCAGTCACATGAAATTCATTTAGATGAGCTGGGAAGATTGACTTGGCTTTCACAAAGTTTTGCCCGATTGGCATATTGGTTTAGGTACTGGTTATGAAACTCAAAGTTCTCTCCTACAATATTCACAAAGGCTTCAGTGGAACGGGCATGAAGTTTACTTTGCATGCTATCAAAAAAGCACTTCGCGAAACCAATGCCGATGTGATGTTGTTGCAAGAGGTGGTCGGTGAAAATAAAAAACTTGGGAAATCCATCATCGATTGGCCCGTCCAAGCTCAGTGCGAGTTTTTAGCTGACGACAACTGGCCTTTTTTCTCCTATGGAAAAAATGCAGTGTATTCGGAACGTCATCACGGCAACGCCATTCTCAGTCGCTATCCCATTTTAAAAGAGGAGAATATCAATATCTCCACCAATCGCTGGGAGCAAAGGGGCCTCCTCCACTGCGAAGTCAGCGTCCCAGATCTGAATGAACCACTGCATATTTTTAATGTGCATTTGGACCTTCTCGAGAGTGGAAGAAAGCAACAATTCGAGCAAATTTTGGAAAGAGCAAAGTCCCATGTTCCTCTAAACACTCCATTTTTGTTCGGCGGCGACTTCAACGATTGGTCCGAGTCTCTGCACCCCATGTGCATCGAACATCTTGGTGCTTACGAGTCTCACAATGAAGTTCACAACACTTTGGCTAAATCATTTCCAAGTTTTTATCCGAAGCTTGCTCTAGATAGATTGTATTTTAAGCATTTAAAAATTGAGAGCAGCATGACTTTGTCGGCCGGGCCTTGGGCCGACCTGTCAGACCATTTGCCTTTGCTCGTCGAATTCACGATCAAGGAAGTGGAAGAAATAAAAGGAGAGCCCAGCGATGAGTCTTGAAAAAATAAAAATCGTGGTCACCGGAGGTCCCTCGGGAGGAAAAACCACTTTGATTGAGGTTCTGCAAAAAGATCTCAAGGGAAAGGCCTCGGTTGTGCCAGAGTCCGCGAGTATTTTATACCGAGGGGGCTTTCCGCGAAGAGCGACCCCTGAAGGTCGCAGGCACGTACAAAGAGCAATTTACTTAACTCAAAAAGAACTCGAAGAATTGGTGGCTGCAGAAGCAAAATCAGACGTCGTTGTTTGCGACCGCGGCTCCTTGGACAGCATTGCTTATTGGCCGGGACCTGAATCAGAATTTTTTCAATCTCTAAACTCGAGCCTCAAAGAAGAATTATCACGCTATCATTGGGTTATCCATCTTGATACGGCTCCCCTCGAGTTTTTCGATACGAGCAATCCCATTCGAACTGAATCTCATCAAGAAGCTTTGGAATTGAATCAAAAGATTAAACGCGCTTGGCGAGAGCACCCCCGCCGCATCATTATCTCTCATGAAGTCGAATTTCTTTTGAAGATCGGCAAAGCCAAGAATGTCATAGAGAAAATTGTCCAAGGGCATTCGCATTCAGATATTTTAGCCTCAATTTGAGGCGGTCTCTTATCCATCCAGCATCTGCCCCTCATTCAGCAGTAGTTTTTCTTTAGATCTCCGATAAGACATAAGACCAGGCGGAGTGTCGACATGTCGGTTCTTGCTCGATTTCGAAAACCAGGCGGATTTCAACAGCTTCTAGCTGTGGTCGAAACCTGTGAACCGATTAAACAAAAAGCACTCCTGCATCTGATTGCAGTCGAAGACCCAGGTTGGGCTCAATTGGTCCGCCTAAAATCTCTGAGCTTTGAGCGGATTCTGTCTTGGCCAGTTGAAATCTTAATGGAACTGACTCCACCACTTTCGGATAAAGTTCTATCGACCATTTATCAACTGGCTCAACAAACTCCAGGGCTGGGCGAAAAGTGGATTCACAGTCTACCCACCATCAAAGCTCGTGAAATCCAGAGTCTAGCCGATGATCTCGCGTCGACTCCAAGCGAACGGATCGCTGCCGTTGTGCTCTTGATTCAGGTGACTCGCGAAATGGAGAGCGAAGGCCAGATTCGCTTCGCCCACTTCGACCCACTTCTTCAAGTCGACAAAGACATTGCCGCTTGATATTTCGGTTGCAAGCTCGAACCTGATCTCAGACAATCAAACAAATGAAATGGAAAAGACTTTTAGTTTTTAGAATTTTTATTTTTTTCTACTTCTTTGCTTTTTGCATTCTTTGCCCTTTTCAAGTCTTCGCACAGACTTCGATATCTGGTTCACAACTTTACTTCCCTGCCGAGAAAAATCACGTTGAGATCTTGCCGCAAAGATTTGAGTATCAATTTATAAACAAGGATCAAATTCGAATTGGTGATATTTTGATCGATGCAAACCTGATTGATTTTCAAATTTTAAACCAAAAAAGCAAAAATCAGCAGAGACTGCGCTTCCGATGGCCCGCCGGTCTTTTGCAAAGTGGTGAGATTGTAATTCAGGATGAAAGCGGAAAAGGAATTTGGTATCATAAATTCACCAAAGAGCACGTTTTTCCGATTTCAGCATCACCGACTGGAGCAGAGGTTACTACCTACACTCCACCTCATCTGCGCACCAGTCTCGCCACTTACGAGACCGGAGAAGATGTATTGCCCCTTCTTGAGATTGTTCGTCGCTCCACATTTTTTCGCTTTTGCGTCCACCGAGAGCAGGCGCTGACGAAAATTTACTTGTGTTCTAAAGATCTTTTTCTCAAGCAATCAAAAGGGGAATTTCAAATTGTTTCGCGCGACCGAGCTCGGCCCGAATCTTATGTTGAGATCAACGGACAGGTGGTCAGTACTCAAGGCACGGTGGTTTTGAATGCACCTGAGCAAAATGTTTCCATGCGGGCACTGATGCTGTCTGGGGCTTCACTTGAACTGGACACGCGCATGAAAAAAGTGAGGTTCAAAGATGTTCTCGATACTCCTGGAAAACGAGAAATTTTGGTGCGCGCTCAAGGGGCAGAGCCAGTCGATCCGCAATTGGTCGAGCACTCACCTGGCGACGCTCCGGATGAGTGGCAGACTCATCTCAATAGGCAACGTCCTTATACTTTTCTCAAAGGCGAGGGCGATCTTCCTCTGCGGCAAGAATTTCTAATCGACGGCACACTTCGCTCAACCGAAGTCAATGTATCGGTGCTCTCAGTGGCTTCAGAAAATTTAACAGGAGATCGTTATGTGCTTTTTTTGAAGCCAGCACCCGGACTGAGTTTAAAATTTTATGACAAAAAATCAATTTTGGCGTCTACAGAAGACTCGAAATCAGGCGCCAGCTACAAGTGGACCTTGATCGATCTTCA
>JAYUCD010000170.1:0-2139 GCA_043740515.1 Bdellovibrio sp.
CGATCATTTGAAGGATCAAATTTTGAAAGATCCTGAATTGAAGCGCTTACTCAAGCCCCGCGAGGTTTTAGAAATTTTTAAGTTTAGCAAAAATAAAAAAGCGATCAAAGAAATTATCAAGAGGGTTTTGTGATGAAAGCTCAACTTTTGTACGAAGGCAAAGCGAAGAAAATTTTCGCCATCGAGGGACAAGCGGATCAAGTTTTGGTGGAATACAAAAACAGTTTGACCGCCTTCAACGCTCTCAAAAAAGGCGAGTTTGAAAAAAAAGGTGAAATCAACCGAGAGATCAGTTCCTTGATTTTTCAATATTTGAAAAAAAATGGCGTGGCTTCTCACTGGATTTCAGATGAAGGCTCCATGTCGATGATTGTTCAGAAGCTTCAGATCATTCCACTGGAAGTGGTTGTCAGAAATGTGCTTGCTGGATCGACGGCAAAAAAATTAGGAATTGAAGAGGGGAAAAAACTCAGAACTCCGCTGGTGGAATTTTATTTCAAGGATGATGCGCTTGGCGACCCTTTTCTCAGCGATGATCAGGCCATGATGCTGGAGATTGCAACAGAGAACGATTTGCAAGAACTGAAAAAAAATGCGCTTGAAATCAATCGAATAATGTTAAGCCTGTGGAAAAAAGCAGGAATCGAGCTGATTGATTTTAAAGTTGAATTTGGCAAAAATACTAAAGGCAAAATTTTGTTGGCTGATGAAATTTCTCCGGATTGCTGTCGTCTGTGGGATTTAAAAACACAAGAAAAATTGGACAAGGATCGATTTCGCCGGGATTTGGGTCAGATCAAAGAAAGTTACGAGCAAGTTCTCAACCGATTGAAAGAGGTGATTCATGCTTAAGCGAATTCGAATTGGCGTCAAAATTATGCCCCGTGATGTGATTTTGGACACTCAAGGTCGGGCCATAGAGCAATCATTGAAATTAAATCAGATGCCAGTCAGCCAGGCTCGAGTCGGTCGCTTTGTCGAGTTGGATTTTGATCTTGAGCCAGAGCTTGCAATGAAACGCGCAACTGAGATTGCGAGCAAGTTGCTGTGCAATCCTCTGATTGAAACTTTTGAATTGAAGATGGAAGCAAGTCCTGCGGGGAAAGCTTAAGTGAAAGCGATTGGCGTGCTTCGTTTTCCAGGAACAAATTGTGACCGCGATGTTTTGGCTTGGATTGAGGCCAAAGGATTGAAATCTGAAATTCTTTGGCACTTGGATCATTTCGATATTGGAAATTTTGATTCACTGATTTTGCCTGGAGGATTCAGCTACGGCGATTATCTCAGATCAGGTGCATTGGCTGCAAGATCGCCGGCAATGAAATCGGTTCGCCTATTTGCTGAGAAGGGTGGGCCTGTGCTCGGAATCTGCAATGGCTTTCAAATTCTCTGCGAAGCCGGATTGCTTCCAGGCGCTTTGGTCAAAAATGAAAGCCGAAGGTTTATTGATGATTGGGCCGTGCTTGAAGTGGTCACACCAAGCAAAAGATTCGGCTCCAAGCTGACAAGCCAACAAGAAATTCGTTTGCCAATCGCCCACGGCGATGGAAGATTTTACTCAACTTCGGAAGACTTAAAAAAAATCGCCGATCAGGAACAAGTTTGGCTCAGGTATAGGGAAAATCCAAACGGCAGTCTTCAAAATATTGCTGGAGTGATGAATGAAAATGCAAACGTGGCGGGCCTGATGCCGCATCCAGAGAGAGCTGTCTTTGATTGGATGGGTGGCCAGGACGGCTGGAATTTTTTATGAAAGAAAAACTCAAGCACTACCGAATCTCAGTTGATGAATTTGAAAAGATGAAACTGCTCTTAGGACGTGAGCCGAAAGCCATCGAGTGGCCGCTTTTCTCAGCCATGTGGAGTGAGCACTGCAGTTACAAAAGTTCTCGGGTTCACTTGAAAAAGTTTGCTGAGACGATGAACAAAACTGTCGTGAGTGCGGCGGGAGAGAATGCCGGAGTGGTGGATCTCGGTGAAGGCGAGCGCATCGCTTTCAAAATGGAATCCCACAATCATCCCAGTTTTATCGAGCCCTACCAGGGAGCTGCTACCGGAGTCGGCGGAATCTTGCGCGATATTTTCACCATGGGAGCTCGGCCGATTGCGATTGCCGATTATCTTTGTTTCGGTGAAACC
>JAYUCD010000171.1:0-4843 GCA_043740515.1 Bdellovibrio sp.
ACTGGTGAGACTGCTGCTCCTGCTCCTACAAAGGAAATGGGAAAAAAGAAGCACGCTAAGAAATCTAAAAAAGGTGCTGCTGAAGGCGAAACTAAGTAATTGCAAACCGAAATTGATTGCTCAAACTTCGGTTTGAAAATTTATTTCTTCCAAAAACCCTGCTCAAAAGGCAGGGTTTTTGTTTTTGGCTTAAGGCTTGGCGCTCGAAACAAGACCTGATAGAGAATGAGAATGCGTCAGGGTCGTTACCGAAAAAATTTTCTCAAGCCTGAACAACTTGCATCTTATGCCGCGCAATTCGCGCCTCTGATCGATCAACAAAGACAAGCTTACTTGGTCGGAAAATCTGATGCAGCTGAATTTGTCGCAGCATATGTTTTTCTAGGTCTGCATTGCATAAGACCGAAATCTTGGAACGGATCTCGCCGTGAGCTTGATCCACTTCACAAAAATTTGTCCTTTTATCTTTCTCACTTCGCTCAATTTTCAATGCGAGGCTTGCCCGCGGCCGTCAATCAAAGCTTGCTTTCATGGCAGCAAAAAATTTACGATTTGAAACTTTTTTTTGTGATCCCGACGACGGAAACCCTTTTGAAAATGCAGTCTCAAGGAATTCGCTGTGTGACCTGTCTTTGCCAGCCTGAAGATCTCAAGAATTACGTTCTCGAGGAGCGAGACTCGCTCAGTTTTACAGTTCATGATTTGATCCACGCCGATCATTTTTTACGCGACCCCATTCAGAGGCAAACCCAAGTGGGATTTTCCCGATGGCTTTTGGAACTTTGGGCAAATCCAGAACTTCAGACGCAGTTGAGATTTAATGAAAAGCTGCAAAAGGATTTCGAGTACGCTTGTGCCGATATGAATTCTCATGGGGCTCACCTCCTGAAATATCTGAAAGCGATCTTTTGCAAAGCAAAACAAGTTGAATTGTTTTTCGCTCTGAGTGATTCGCCCGACCTCAGTCGTGGATTTATCGATGCGATCAGGAAACTGAACACTCCGCAGGAAAGCTCTTCTGATCTGGCTTTGCTCCAGACGGCCCTTTTTGAAAGAGGCCAAGCACCTGCGTCGCAGGCTGAGCATTTTTTAGAGCAGACCCATAGCTTTTGAGCTGACTTTTTTCGGCTTTTGATGAAAATGGAAGGTTCCATCTGCAAAATTCCGAATGGGAGTTCCTAGTGAAAAAAATCAAAGTTGCAAATCCAGTGGTTGAACTTGACGGCGACGAGATGACTCGAATCATTTGGCATTTTATCCGCGACAAACTGATTTTGCCTTACCTAGAAATTGACTTGAAATACTACGACCTCGGAATGGAAAATCGCGACCTTACAGACGACAAAGTCACCGTGGAATCAGCCGAAGCGATCAAGAAATACAATGTTGGAGTCAAGTGCGCAACGATCACCCCAGATGAAGCCCGGGTGAAAGAATTCAAATTGAAGCAAATGTGGAAATCACCAAACGGGACGATTCGAAATATTTTAGATGGAACTGTTTTTCGTGAGCCCATTATTTGCAAAAATGTTCCACGATTGGTTCCCAATTGGACGGCGCCGATTTGCATCGGGCGACATGCCTTTGGTGATCAATACCGAGCCACTGATTTTGTGACCAAGGGTCCTGGTAAATTGACCATCACTTTCGAAGGCGCATCTGGAGAAAAAATTTCTCACGAAGTTTACAACTTCAAGGGTGATGGCGTCGCCATGGCGATGTACAACACGGATGAATCCATTCGTGGTTTTGCGAAAAGCTGTTTCAACATGGCTTTGACCAAAAAATGGCCTTTGTATTTTTCATCTAAAAACACAATTTTGAAAAAATACGATGGTCGCTTCAAAGATATTTTCCAGGAAATTTATGAAAAAGAATTTCTCACCCAGTTTCAGGCAGCAGGAATTACTTACGAGCATCGCTTGATCGACGACATGGTAGCCAGCGCGCTGAAGTGGAATGGGAATTTCATTTGGGCCTGCAAAAATTACGACGGCGATGTGCAGTCGGATACAGTGGCGCAAGGTTTCGGATCGTTGGGAATGATGACATCCGTGCTGATCACTCCTGATGGAAAAACCATGGAGGCCGAAGCAGCGCACGGAACCGTGACTCGGCATTATCGACAGCATCAGCAGGGTAAGCCGACTTCAACCAATCCAATTGCTTCAATCTTTGCCTGGACCCGTGGGCTTGAACACCGAGGAAAATTGGATGGCAATCAGGAGCTCATCAAATTTGCTCAGACATTAGAAAAAGTCTGTGTGCAAACAGTGGAAAGTGGAATGATGACAAAGGATCTTGCGGTTTGCATTTACGGCGACAAAGTTCCGGCCGACAAATACATGAACACGGAGCCTTTCCTCGAAGCGATCAATCAGAATTTACAAAAAGCACTGACTCACTAAGAATTTGAGTCGACTTTTTCCATGTGCGGGCTTTCATCCCTTAAAACTTTGAGAGCTCGAGCCACAGACACCGGTGGCTTCCCGAGCAGCAGGCGTGCTTTTTCCCAGCTGGTCAATTGCGCCGAATAAAAATGAGAAATTAAATTTGGTGAGAGCTTGTAGAATCTTTGCAAGATCTCGAATCTTTTTTCAGGCTCTGCCGCTAAAAACATCATTCGATTGAGAAGTCGCAAATAAGAAAACTGATTTTCATATTTTGCATTTAGGTGCGCCAAAGTTTTTTTCCAAGCTTGAAATTCGATTTGCGGATTCTCGAGCAGTGCTTGGATGCTCTGCAAAGTTTGCGGCAAAGTATAACCAGTGACAGGATTCAAAACTCCGGAAGCGGCACCCAAGCGAAGCAAAGCAGAATCAGAATTAGAGTTTTTGACTGCCTTGTTTTTGTAAAGTGCCAGCGGAAGGCAGCCAACTTCTCGTCGATGGACCTTTTTGATTTTCCAGCCATGAGCGGCGATGTAATCTCGAATTCCCGCATCTAACTCGGCAACATTTAAACCGGCATGGTTCGAATAGTAAGTGTCTTCCACCAATAATCTTTTCTCGTCCCAGGGAAGCAAATAAAAAAATCGATAGCCGTCTGCCTGAGGCAAGCTCACGTCTTTCAGAGTTACTTGCTGAAGACCGTGCGGCGATTCCAGCTCGACCTCAAGACCAACGAATTTTTGGTAGCCGAAATTTTTCGCCTCGGCCAAAGGGGGCCAGCCGCGGCAATCGATGATCATCGATCCAGGAAAATCCGATGCTTTCGCCGCTCGACTGAGGTGAATATTTTCAGAAAAATTTTGCAGCATTTTTTGATGCAAATCTTCTGAACGAATTGCAAAATATTTTGAGTTGATTTGCCTTTGATACTGCGGAAATTTAACTTCGTAAGAAGGCCACTCTTTCGAAATTAAGGGCCGGAGCCAGGCCCACGCGTTCAGAGGAACGTCTGCTTCGTGGAAACACCAAGTGTGATTGCCACCCAGTCTCTCTTGCTTCTCGATGAGCTGCACAGAGGCCTGAGGCCAACGAAGTCTCACAGCAGAAAGCAGCAGGCAGCCGCTGATACCGCCTCCTAGAATTGTCAGATCATAGCTTTGCTGGCCCATAGTCTTAGCAATCTACTTGTCCTCGCCCGGGATTTCTATCATTATCTATGGACAATGAATCACTTTGAAAAGCTTGAATCCTATCTTCCATTTGATCTCTTGGCACCGAGCTCTTTTGTCGTGGCAAGCCTGGTCCTCAGTGCGATTGTCGTGTTTCGCTATTTCCTGGTGGCTGGCGGACTGTGGTTGATTTTCTATCGTTGGAATCCAAAATCTTTGCGGTCTCGGCAAATTTATCCGAAGCTTCCGTCGACACAATCACAAAAAACCGAAATCAAATGGTCGCTTGTCACTTCGATTTTGTTTGGTCTGAGCGGAGTGCTTTTGGGAGTCATGTGGCAACTGGGTTGGACGCACATTTATTTGCCCTTTGATCAATTTCCAATCTGGTATCTGCCGTTGAGCTTTCTCCTCTTAAGCTTTTTGCATGATTTTTATTTTTACGTGACTCACCGAATGCTTCACATTCCTTGGTTTTTTAAACGCGCCCATCAAGTACACCATCAATCGCTGACTCCCTCTCCTTGGGCCTCATTTTCCTTTCATCCCCTTGAAGGCTTGATCGAGGCTCTGCCCTTGCCATTGATTGTACTTTTCCTTCCGATTCATCCACTTGTGCTTTTGGTTTATCTCACCGCAATGACCATTTCTTCGGTGACCAATCACCTCGGATTTGAAATCTTGCCAGCGGGATCAGCCCGTCATCCTATTGGAAAATATTTTATCAGTGGAGTCCACCACAGCCAGCATCATAAATTTTTCAAACACAACTTTGGACTGTTTTATACTTTTTGGGATCGCTGGCTTGGCACCGAGCATGCGGGCTATGCCGAGCAATTCGACCAAGTTTTGAATAAAGACAAATGATTCTCATCGACGTGCAAGATCTCAAAAAAAACTTCTCGAATCATCAAGCTCTGAAGGGCTTGAGTTTTCAGATTCGCAAATCTGAAATCACTGCCTTTTTGGGCCCAAACGGAGCCGGCAAAAGCACCACCTTGAAAACGATTTTGGGTTTGAGAAAGCCCAGCTCGGGTTCTGTTTCAGTTTTCGGAAAAATTGGTTACACTTCTCAAGAACTTTCCTATCCTCCCCATCTCAAGCTCAAAGAAATTTTGTGCTTTGTTAAATCTCACTATGACAATTCAGAGTCGGTTTCAACTTTGGCTGAGCAATTTCATCTGACTGGATTGCTCCATCGCCAAGTCGGGGGCTTGAGTGGAGGCGAAAGACGTCGACTGGGTTTGGCTTGCGCCCTGATGGCTCAACCAGAAATTCTGGTGC
>JAYUCD010000172.1:0-17508 GCA_043740515.1 Bdellovibrio sp.
CGCGTGATCGAGAACTCATTTAACACTGCGCCAAGCACCTATGACAAAGTAATATCTCGGAAATCATAACGCCAGTATTGTGGATATGGAGGTAAATTATTTGAATTCTTCTATTTTTGACTTCAATTGTTTCAAAAGAATTTGCACATCTTGAATCAGTTTTTCATCGGCCGCCGGAGTCGGAGCCTGGCCAGCCAATTCGTTCCAAGCATCTAGAGCCCGCTTCAGTTCAGCGCCCGTTTCCAATATTCCTTGATCAATTCCAGAGCCAAGCGCTTGACCTAGTTTGGACGGAAATTCATTTTGATGTGAGTTCTTGCGAACTTCTTTGTTTTTCTCATTCATGATTCGCCTTTAGTGTAAGAGGAAAATTCATGGAATGACAAGACATAGTCATGACTTTGTTAGCAGCATTTGACAATCCTCTCAGGCCTATGAAAGATGTCTCTCAGCCGCTGCCAAGGAGCTCTCAATGTCCCACGAAATCATTTATACCATGAAGGGTGTGAGCAAAGTTTTCCCACCCAATCGCTTTGTTTTAAAAAACATTTATCTGTCCTATTTTTACGGCGCCAAAATTGGAGTTCTGGGTCTGAACGGATCCGGAAAATCAACTTTGCTGAAAATCATGGCAGGAGTGGATAAAGATTTCTTGGGTGAAGCCTTTCCCGCAAAAGCATTGAAGCTCGGTTATCTCGAGCAAGAGCCCCAGCTGGACGAAACAAAAAGCGTCAAAGAAAATATCTTTTCCGGCATGGGCGAGTTGCCTTTGCTCTTGCAAGAGTTCAACAAGATCAACGATAAATTCAATGATCCCGATCTGACTCCGGAGGCCATGGACAAGCTGATCGAAAAGCAAGGGCAGATCCAAGAGAAAATTGAAGCGCTGAACGGCTGGGAAATTGATCAGGTGATGGAGAAAGCAATGGATGCACTTCGCTGTCCAGATGGCGATTTGCCAGTCACCAATCTCTCCGGAGGAGAAAAGCGCCGGGTTGCTTTGTGCCGATTGTTGCTTTCCAATCCAGATATTTTATTGCTGGATGAGCCAACCAATCATTTGGATGCAGAAAGTGTGCAATGGCTCGAGCAATTTCTCGCAAAATTTCCTGGCACTGTGATTGCGGTAACGCATGACCGATATTTCTTGGACAATGTGGCTGGATGGATTTTGGAATTGGACCGCGGCGAAGGAATTCCTTGGAAGGGCAATTACACGAGCTGGCTCGAACAAAAAGACAAGCGCACCGAAGCTGAGCAAAAAAATGAAGAGCGACGAGCAAAAACTCTCGAGCGAGAGTTGGACTGGATTCGCATGTCGCCTCGAGCCCGTCAGGCCAAGAGCAAGGCTCGAGTTTCAAATTACGAAAACCTGATCAAAGAGCCAACGCCTGAACGCATGCAGGAGCTTTCCATCTTCATTCCACCGGGACCTCGGTTGGGCGATGTGGTGGTCGAAGCGAAAAATGTGCGCAAAGCTTACGGCGACAAATTGCTCTTTGATAATATGAATTTCGCATTACCGCGCGGTGGAATCGTCGGAATCATTGGGCCGAACGGAGCTGGAAAAACGACTTTGGCAAGAATGATCACTGGCAAAGAAAAACCCGATTCTGGCGAATTCAATGTGGGCTCGACCGTCAAGATGGCCTATGTCGATCAGTCGCGAGAAACTTTAGACGCCAACAAGTCCGTCTGGGAAGAGCTTTCAGATAAACAAGATGTTATTAAGCTCGGAAATCGCGAAGTGAACTCGCGGCAATATGTTTCTTGGTTCAACTTCAGTGGCGACAGCCAACAAAAGAAAGTTGGAACTTTGTCGGGCGGAGAGCGAAACCGAGTCAACATGGCTAAGATCCTTAAAGAGGGCGCCAATCTCTTGATGCTCGATGAGCCGACCAATGATCTCGATGTCAACACGATGCGAGCTCTCGAGGAGGCCTTGCTCGAATTTGGTGGATCGGCCGTCGTGATTTCCCATGATCGATGGTTCTTGGACCGGATCTGCACTCACATATTGGCCTTTGAAGGCGATTCTCAAGTTTATTTCTACAACGGAAATTACACCGAGTATGAAGAGGACAAGAAAAAGCGTTTGGGCGAAGAGGCCTCGCAGCCGAAGCGAATTCGCTATCGTCCATTGCAGTAAAGTGCTGGACTCAGTTGAGCAAAGATTAAAACAATTGAGCCAGCTCGGAGCGAGCGCTCATCAAATTTTGAAAATCAACGGGCGAGCCACCTTGGTCGGGATGCATGCGAAGAGCCAATTTCCGGAAGGCAGATTGTAATTCCTTGGCTGAAAAGCGAGGCGAAAGAACCACACCCCGTTGTGCAAAAAAGTCTGCAGCCCAAGTTTGGAGAGCATTCAACAAGTGGGGAGGCTTGACCGTCCCCGGCTTCTTTTGAGCGTGATAAGCCTGGCCCTTTGTCGAAGCTTGAAATCGCACCGGGTCCAAATTTCCAACTAGAAAACTCCACAGCTCGCTTGGTGTATCGCCTGAATGAGCTGAACTTGAGCTTGAGCCGGCGGAAACAGGCCCTTTGCCTTCGTTGGAAGCATGAAGCTCCTGAGCCAACTGGGCTTGTAGTTCCTTGCGGATTTTATTTTCGAGCTCTTGCGCGAAACTTTGAAATGATCCCATACCGTGCTCTTCGGCTCGGATTGAGATTTCCACAGTCCTACTGGGCTTCTCGCTCTCAAATTCAGACTTTTGCCCTGAGTCAGCCAAGGTCAAACGGCAAATGCTTTGAGGAAAAGTTCATTGGACAATCATTTGGAATTGTTTAGACTGGGCCCTGTCTGAATTGAGTTTTTAACTCGCTGAGAAGCGATCTCGGCGACCTACTCCCGGAGGAATACATGGCAAAGAAAACAGCAACTGCGAAAGCTGCTCCTAAGAAAACCACAGCGGCAAAAAAAACAGCTGCTCCAAAGATGGCAGCAGCTCCGAAGGCAGCTAAAACGGCAGCCAAAAAAGCTGCGACTTCCACGGCGGGTGATCGCAAACCGAACCCTGCATTTATGAAAGAAATGACTCCAAGTGCAGCTCTCGCAGCTGTCATTGGTTCGAGCGCGATTCCTCGCACTCAAGTGGTTAAAAAGCTTTGGGATTATATCAAGAAGCACAAGCTTCAGGACGCGACCAATCGGCGCAATATCAATGCTGACGAGAAGCTCAAGGCTGTGTTCGGAAAAGACACTGTTTCGATGTTCGAGATGACCAAAATCGTTTCTAAACATCTCAAGTAGGTCTTGCTAAAACGCAAAACCTTCGGCTGAGAGAGTTGAGCTGAAGATTTTACCGAATCTTCAAGTCGGGCTCGACCTTGCTGATTCACTGGTGTTTCAGTTGCAAAATAGTCTAAAATCAGAGAAAACCCACTCATCCAAACGAGTGGGTTTTTTATTGTCTGGATTTTCATTTCAGAAAAAGGTTTTGAATGGCCATCGTTCCTTTGACCAAAGACGAAATAAAAAAAATGGAGTTCGTGTGTCGGCTGGCCGCCCGCACCCTCAGCCACGTCGGGAAATTTGTTCGAGCAGGAATCACAACGGATGAGTTGGATAAAATTGTTCATGATTACACTCTGACCAACAATGCTCGACCGGCATGTCTTGGCTATCACGGTTATCCGAAGACCATTTGCACTTCGATCAACCAAGTGATCTGCCATGGTCTTCCGGATGCGACAGTTCTTAAAAATGGAGACATCATCAATCTGGATGTGACCAGTGAGAAGGATGGATTTTTCGGCGATTGCTCGGCCACATTTTTTGTCGGGGAAGTTTCACAAAATGCACAAAGGCTTGTTGCTGCTGCCTTGGAAGCCCGAGACAAAGGCATCGAAGCCGTGCGTCCGCATGGGACGACAGGTGACATCGGCTTTGCGATTGATAAGTTCGTCAGCCGACAGGGCTATACGAGCGTCAAAGAGATCGGTGGGCATGGAATCGGCAAAGTCTTTCATGACGAACCTTTTGTTCCCTCTTACGGAAAAAAGGGTCGAGGCGACCTCTTGGTGCCTTGGCAGTGCATCACGGTTGAGCCGATGGTGAACGAGGGCGTCGCAACAATTAAAGAAGTCGACATTCCTGGGTCGACCATTAAATACTATGAGACCAAAGACGGAAAATTATCGGCGCAATTCGAGCACACAGTGCTCGTCACAGATACGGGATATCAAATTCTGACTTTGGATTGAAGTTTTGAATCAAAGAATAAAAATACGAGAGCTAACTAAAATCATAAGGAATCGAAATGGGACAAATCCAACTTAGCGGAAAAACGAACGGAAAAAACAAAATGACAAAAGCAGGCCAGATGAAACCAGCTGCTAAAAAATCTTTTGCAAAAACAACTGCTAAAGCAACGGTTGATTACCGTGTTTGCAAAGAGGCGATGGAAAATCCAGAAGTTTTTGCTCAGCTCGCAAAATGGGGCCGCGAAGAAATTCAAATCGCTGAAAAAGAAATGCCAGGTTTGATGGCGCTTCGCAAAGAATTCAAAAAACAACAGCCATTCAAGGGTGCTCGCATCTCCGGTTGCTTGCATATGACAATTCAAACGGCAGTCTTGATTGAGACCTTGACTGAGTTGGGTGCGGAAATTCGTTGGTCTTCTTGTAATATTTTTTCAACCCAAGATCATGCAGCAGTTGCCATGGCAGCGGCAGGCATTCCAGTTTTCGCTTGGAAGAACGAGAGCGAAGAAGATTTCAACTGGTGCATCGAGCAGACAATCACTGGTTGGGGCTCTGAAGGTTTCAATTTGATTTTGGACGACGGCGGCGATTTGACCAACATGATGCACGAAGCTCGTTTTGCGAAAGAGCTGAAAAAAATCATCGGATTGTCAGAAGAGACAACGACTGGCGTGCACAATTTGGTGAAAATGAAAGAGCAAGGAAAATTGAAAGTCCCTGCGATCAACATCAATGACTCGGTCACTAAATCTAAATTCGACAATCTCTATGGCTGCCGCGAATCTTTGGCGGACGGAATCAAGCGAGCAACTGATGTGATGCTTGCTGGAAAAGTTGTCGTTGTTGCTGGTTACGGCGATGTCGGCAAAGGCTGTGCTTTCAGCTTGAAGTCTTATGGCTCCCGCGTTCTGGTCACTGAGATCGATCCCATCTGCGCTCTGCAAGCTGCAATGGAAGGTTTCCAAGTTGTCACCATGGATGAAGCTTGCGCGCAAGCCGATATCTTTGTCACAGCGACAGGTTGCTGCGATATCATCACTGAAAAGCATTTCATGAAGATGAAAGACAACGCCATCGTCTGCAACATTGGTCACTTCGATATCGAAATTGATATGGCTTGGCTGAACAAGAATTCAAAAATGCGTGAGATCAAACCTCAGGTTGATATTCACACCCTAAAAAATGGAAATGAGATCATCATTTTGGCCAAAGGCCGATTGGTGAATTTGGGTTGCGGAACTGGTCATCCAAGTTTTGTGATGTCGAATTCCTTCACCAATCAGGTGATGGCGCAGATGGAACTTTTCACCAACCGAGATATGTACCAAGAAATCGAAGTGTACCGTTTGCCAAAGCATTTGGACGAAAAGGTTGCGGCACTTCATCTCGAGCAAATCGGCGTGAAATTGACCAAGCTTTCAACCAAGCAGAGCAAATATCTTGGAATGGACGCCAACGGTCCTTTCAAGCCAAATCACTATCGTTACTAAAAAGCGTTACCAAAAAGGTAGCGTCTTCCCATTTGGAAAAGAATCTTGAAAAAACCCAGGCTTCAAGCCTGGGTTTTTTCTTTCCAACAATTGCTCGAAAAAATGGAATAAAAATATTTAGGTTTCTCGAATATCGAAGTGACGGAGATAAAATTTCAGCTCTTCGATGCTTTCTTTGATGTCATCCAAGGCTCGGTGCGAATTTTTCTTCTGGTATTTGATGCCGTACTTGTGATTGAAAATGATTTTCCAACTGCTGACGTCGAGCATGCGGTAATGCAGCTCTTTTGAAAAATGGGCAAAGTACTTGTCCAAAAACAAGCGATCCTGACCGATGGAATTTCCGGCGAGAATCGCTTTGTCTTCTTTTTTTTCAATGGAGGGCCAATGCCTTTTGTGTATATTCAACAGATCCTCTTCAACTTGATCGGGAGTTTTGCCGAAGGGAATTTTGGCTGTTAGACCTGAAGCTGCGTGGTGCTGCTTGTTCCACTCGTCCATGCGAACAATGTAAATGTTCGGCTGATTGACGACGGTTTCGTAAGTCTCCAGCACATTGAATTCATAGTCGGTGACCAAAGCCGCACATTCGATCACCACCTCTTTTTGGATATCGAGGCCGGTCATTTCTAAGTCGATCCAAAAGAGCTTGTCTTGATTGATTCGCATGCTTAAGAGTCTGTCGGAGTTCGCGATAAACTTCCAGGCAAGGGGCGTTAAAAGCTTGGCATTTCAACCCTTTCGATGATTGAGTGGAAGCATGCAAACTGCCACCTCGCCCTTCAATCTCATCGAGCAACTCAGTCTGAAAAACAAACGAGCTTTGGTCTGCGGCGCCTCTCAAGGAATTGGCGAAGCCACAGCAAGATTGCTCGCTCAGATGGGAGCGCAAGTTTGTCTTCTTGCTCGTAGGTCAGAGCCACTTGAAATCATTCGTCAGAGTCTGCCAGGATCAGGCCATCAAGTTTTGGCCGTGGATCTATCTCAAAGCCTTGAGATCGAAAAAAATCTTAAATCTTTTTTGCCCTTTCACATCGTGATCAACAATGCAGGTGGACCCAAAGGTGGTAATTTGTTGGATGCTTCAGCTGAGGAGTTTCAAATTGCACTTCAGACGCATCTCTTCGCTGCCCAAAAAATTGCGCAGCTCACGGTGCCGGCGATGAAAACAGCAGGCTATGGGCGATTTATCAATGTGATTTCGACTTCGGTCAAAGCGCCGATTCCACAGCTCGGAGTTTCGAACACAGTCCGCGGAGCCATGGCCAACTGGGCGAAGACTTTAGCCAGCGAATTGGGACCTTTCGGAATCACTGTGAATAATGTTCTTCCGGGATTTACCAAGACCGGGCGGCTCGATTCCTTAAGAAAATCCACGGCTGAAAAAAATAAAATTTCCGAAGACCAAGTGGAGAGCCAGTGGAAAGCTGCTATTCCTGCCCAACGCTTTGCTGAAGCATCCGAAGTTGCAGCAGCCATTGCCTTTTTAGCAAGTCCCGCAGCGAGCTATATCTCCGGAATCAATCTACCTGTCGACGGTGGGCGCACTCAGAGCTTATGAAATTTGATCTATTTCTTTCCATTTGCCAGACCGAAGTTGATGGATTCATTCCGTCAGAAAAGCAAATGTTCCAAAATTTCTTCTCGCAAGTAAAGTTAGCCGATGAACTGGGCTTCGAAACAGCCTGGGTGGCAGAAACTCATCTCTCTTGTCAGGTGCAAAAAGAAAATCCAGGAGCAGTGATTCCAGAATTTCAAGGCGAGATTGGTCTCAACACGGACATTCTTCAATTAGCGCACAAAGTTTTCTCGCAGACCAAACGAATTCACATCGGTTCGGCGATTCGAAACATCATCGCCAATGGTGGGCCGATTGCGCATGCCGAGGCTGTGAAAACATTTCTCACCTTGCATTGTCTGGATTCGAACGAAAAAAGAAAATTACACATCGGCTATGCAGCGGGACGCTTTCCATTTTCCAACTCTCCTTACGGTTTTTTTCCGAAGAGCGAACTTGAAAATGCTGCTTGGGATGTGATTAAAAACAAATACTTTCAGGAAGCCTCTGAGATTTTTCTAAAGACTCTCAAGGCGTCGAAAATTTCCTCGAGAGACATTTCAGATCGGTTTCTCGAGCGCTCGGATTTCCGAGACGAGAGCCAATGGCAAACTATGAAGAAAATCGGAGAGCAAGAATCCAGACTTCAGACTGAAAATGGAATAGAAAAAATTCAACTGGATCATCATTGGAATTTTGAAACAGTTGGAGTTCTGCCATTCGAAGCGCCGCTCGAACTTTTGGATCTCACTCTTGGCAGTCATGACCCCGAAGCACAAATCCAAGCCAATCAGATCTTGCCGGTTGGAGTGTTTAATCTTTCAATCACGCCCACGTCTGTGATCGAAGAAACTCACGAGCGCATGAGAAAGCATTATCATCCCAAAGGTGGGCAGTGGAATCGTGCTCTCATGCCTCGCACTGTTCTTTTGTTTATCGATCAAACCGAAGGCCTGGAGCCTCAAGCCCAAAGCGAAAAAGCGCGAGTGGCTTCGCAGAAAGCTTGGGAAAATTATTGGCGAGCAATGGAAGGAACATTGGACCCAAAGAAGGTGGAAACCGCAGTTGCCAACACAATCTTTGGCAATCCACATGAAGTGCGAGAAAAAATATTACAGAAATATGATCGAAACGATCGCCTAATGCTCTGGTTTGATTTTAACAACCATGATTCCCAAAGTGTGGAAAACAGCATGCGAATATTCATGGAACAAGTCGCACCTCACCTGTTATAATCTAGTATGGTTCAAAATTTGAAACAGAGAGGGTTTAAAAATGGCTGAATTTCAAAATTTAGGTGTTTTTTTAAAAGAAAAACGAATTTCATCAAAATACACTCAAGCAGGATTGGCTTTATCTTTAGGTGACGTCCACAGTCAGTTTGTTTCCAATTGGGAGCGAGGGCTTTGTGCGCCTCCGGGGCATTGTTTAGCGAAGCTGATCGATATTTTAAAGCTCAATCGGGTCAAGCTTATGGATGTGATGCTTGAAGATTCCCGAGCTGAAATAGAGGCGAAGATCTTTAAAAAGAAAAGCAAATAAAAAGCGAATCTATGAAGGTGTCTGCAATTGACACTCTCATAGAAGATGAAGAGGATGGGGCACATGAGCCTGCAACGCATCCAAAACTTCATCGACGGTCGCTGGGAAGCTCCTCTGACGGGAGCTTATCTTCGCAATCTCAATCCGGCTCTTGGCGTGGCCTTCTCCGAGATTCCGAACTCTGGAGTTGAGGATGTCGAGCTTGCGGTTCGCTCAGCCCATCAGGCCTTTCCTGCCTGGTCCAAACTGACGCCAGAAATTCGCAGTCAGTATTTAAATCAGATGGCGCACCAAATTGAAAACCGAGCTGACGAATTTGCTAAAATGGAAAGTCTCGATCAAGGCAAGCCGGTTCGTCTCGCACGCAACATGGACATTGATCGCAGCATCCGCAATTTTCGCTTTTTCGCTGAAGAAGTTTTGATTGAACACAAAGAGCATTATCAAGATTCAGGCTTTCATAGCTATGTGAAACGGAAGCCCGTTGGAGTCGCCGGTTTGATTTCACCCTGGAATCTGCCACTTTATTTATTGTCTTGGAAAATTGCGCCAGCACTTGCTTATGGGAACACAGTTGTCTGCAAGCCCTCCGAATTCACTTCCATGACTGCGGCACTGCTCGCCGAAGTCTGTCTTCAAATTGGTTTGCCAGTAGGAGTTCTCAATATTGTTTTCGGATTGGGATCTCCCGTGGGAGAGGCGATTGTTCGTCATCCCAAAGTGCCTTTGATATCTTTCACAGGTGGGACTGAGACTGGACGAAAGATTTATCGGGACTCGGCCGAAAATTTTAAAAAAATCAGTCTTGAACTGGGTGGAAAAAATCCCAATCTGATTTTTGCCGACTGTGATTTGGAAAAAGCGATTTCGGCGACTGTGCGCTCAAGCTTTCTGAACCAAGGGGAGATCTGCCTTTGCGGATCGCGAATTTATGTTGAAAAATCTGTGTTGCCTCAATTTCTTGAAAAATTTGTCGAGGCGACCAAAAATTTAAAAGTGGGAGATCCGAGCCAGCCTGAAACTTTCATGGGTGCGCTGATTTCTGAAGCCCATCTTAAAAAAGTTGAAAACTATGTTCAGATGGCACGTCAAGAAGGTGGGAAAATTCTAGTGGGAGGGGATCGCCCGCAACTAAAATCGCCATTTCATCAGGGATTTTTCTTCAATCCGACGGTGATTTTGGGTCTCCCGGAATCCTCGCGCTGTGTGCAAGAGGAGATCTTCGGGCCGGTGGTGACGGTGGCAAGCTTCGAAACTGCCGAGCAGGCTTTAGAGCTCGCCAACGGAGTTGAATATGGGCTTTCTGCCACGATTTGGTCTGGCGATCCAAGAAAAGCGGAAAAGATCGCAGAGCATTTGAACTGTGGCACGGTTTGGATTAATGATTGGCTCTTAAGAGATTTGCGGGTCCCTTTTGGTGGGATGAAGAAATCTGGTTTGGGACGAGAAGGTGGCAGATACTCGGCAGAATTTTTCACAGAAGCGACCACGGTTGTCGTAAAGGAAAATTAGAATGGCGATTGCAAAAGCAGATTCAAATGCGAAGTCAGGAAAAATCGTTGCCGGTTGTCTAGCGCCTCATCCACCGCATTTGGTCTACGCCGAAAATCCACCACAGAATGAGCCGCGCTCGGAAGGTGGCTGGGAAACTTTGCGCTGGGCCTACGAAAATATGCGAGAAAGTCTCAAGCAAAAAGATTATGACGTTTTGGTGGTTCTCTCGCCGCACTGGAGAACTTATGTCGGAACTCACCTGCTTGGAATTCCATCGGCCAAATCGATCAGTGTGGACCCGGTTTTTCCGCATTTGTTTCGTTACAATTACGATTTGAAAGTTGATGTCTCGCTTGCCGAGGCGATTCATCAGGAAGCGCAAAAGTTGGAGATGCAAACCATGATGATGACCAATCCTGATTTTCGAATCGATTATGGAACGATTGTTTCTTGTCATATGGTCAATCCGAAATGGGATAAGCCGATTGTTTCTATTTCCTCCAATGCAGCGGCGGCTTACTTCAATGTGGATGTGATGCAAGAAATGATGATCACTTTAGGAAAAGCGACAAGGACAGCGATTGAAAAATCGGGAAAGCGTGCGGTTCTTCTGGCTAGCAATTCGCTGTCACATCGACACTTCACTTCTGAACCTGCGCTGCCTGAGGATATGAGCAAAGAACATATTTACAATCACAGCCAATATCTTTGGGACATGAAGATGATCGAGTTGATGAAACAAGGGCGCAGTCAGGATTTGATTTCTCTTCTGCCAGACTTTACTGAGCAAGCGATCAGCGAAACAGATTCGGGCGCCCTGACTTGGATGCTCTCGGCTTTGGATTTTCCAACCACGCCAGCAAAAGTTCATGGCTACGGCACAGTGATTGGAACCGGAAACGCAGTTGTCGAGTGGAGTATGCCATGATTTTGAAAGCTTTCGTCTTGCCAGGACTTCCGCAGCCGCTGCTGACTCCGAACGCCAATCCTGGATACAAAAAATTGCGCCAAGCCTTTGATCAGGTTGGTGCCGAAATTGCGAAATTGAAACCCGATGTGATTTTAATTTACTCGACTATGTGGCCCAGCGTCCTCGGGCATCAGGTTCAAGGGCGAAAGCTTTGCGAGTGGGTGCATGTCGACGAGGAATTTCACAATCTCGGCAGCATTCCTTACAAATTCAAAATGGATGCAGAGCTCGCTCGCGGAGTTGTGCAAGCTGGTGAGAAGCGCGGCTTGCATATGCGCTTTGTGGACTATGCCGGATTTCCCATCGACACCGGATCCGTGGTGGCGCTCAAGCTTGCCAATCCAGAGCAGAAAATTCCGGCGGTTATTTTTTCTTCCAATATGTACGCCGATCGAGCTGAAACGGTGGTTCTAGGAAAAGCTGTGCTTGAAACTTTGCGAGAGCAAAAGAAGACAGCGGTGGCGATCACGATTTCGACTTTGTCCAATCGCTTGCACAGTCAATTTATTCAAGCGGCCGATGACAAAATTCATTCTTTGAAAGATCAAGAATGGAATTTGAAGATTCTCGAATTCCTGGAGAAAGGTCGGCTGGAAGATGTGGCGCAACTGTCTCGGCAAATTCACCGCGAAGCGCGAGTCAAAAAAGTAAATAACTTCAAACCATTCTGGTGGCTCTCTTCAGTCATGGGAGCCCATAACCGCTACAAAGGCGAAGTTCTCGCCTATGAAACGGTCTATGGAACGGGCAGCGCGGTGGTTTCTTTGACTCCCACTGAATTTGCCACTCGGGATTTGGAATTTGATGAAGACAGTCCGGAAGTTTACGGCGGCGAAAGAAATGTGCTCGCTGATGCAACCAAAATGACCTCGATGTCTTCTCAGTCTGCCAATCTGGGTATGGAATCCGATGCGGAACTGGGAATAGAATCAGAGGAGTAAATTTCCATGTCAAAAATTTATCCGTCAAGTCCCTTCGGCGAAAAAAATCCCGGCATTCCAACCGGCCGAGATGTCGAGTGGGAGCCATTGGTTGATTATCGGCGAAACGGCGTCAGCGAAAATACCATTCACGGTGCGATCGCTTGGTTCAGTGGAGATCAACTGATTCACTCTTTTGGCGGCAATGTTTTGTGTTACGGCCGCAGCATGATGAAATTGTTTTACATCAAAGTTTTTGCTGATGTGTTGAATGAGACCACCAACTGGGATCAAAAAGCGATCAGTGTTTCCTCGCACAACGGAGCGGCAGAGCATGTGGAAGCGGCACAAAGCCTGCTCAGTGAAAGCGAATGGGGCTTGATGCAGACTCCGCTGGATTTGCCTTTGGTGCAATTCGGTCGGCAAGTGCGAAGACCAAGACGATGGTTTAACAACTCGAGCGGCCATCACGCGGCAATCCTCAAAGGCTGTCGCTTGAAAGGCTGGAGCCGCGCTGGATACACTTTGCCTTCGCATCCCGTTTTCAAAGAGTATTTGCAGATCGTCAGAAAGCATTTGGGGGCGGACTGGAAACCCTTGCGAGTTGCCAGAGACGGTGACGGTCTTCCGACGGTTTCGATGACAGTAAATGAATTGGCGAAATGTTATGCAGGTCTCGCCAAAACAAAAAGCGAAGATTGGATCTGGCAATCCATGGTACAAAATCCAGATTTGGTCGGCGGTTTCAATCGTCTCGACACCACTGTGATGAAAACGGCGAAGGGAAAAGTGATCGCCAAAGAAGGCGCTGACGGTTTGCTCGGAATGGCAATCGATCATCCAGATTATCCTCAAGGACTGGGCGTGGTCATCAAGATCGCTCACGGCTGGAATCCGCAAGCCACATGGTATGTGGCTAGAGGCATTCTGGGAGTTTTAGGCTTTGAACTTCGCAATCCTTATCCCTTGCGGCGACAAAAAGCATTTCTCGTTCCAGGGATTGTGCCGGCAAAATATTTGGGAGCTCTGAAAAAAATTTCGACCTGGGATGATTGGGATCCAGATCATGACCGATGGTATTTTGATCCCGAGAAGCTTGAGCTTTAGTGAGTCGCCTTAAATGTCCAGTCCGCAGCAGGAGAGAGAATGAGCAAAAATTCTGAAATTGTGAACTCAAAAAAAGCACCAGAGCCGGTCGGAGCTTATCCTCATGCTCGCAAAGCCGGCGGCTTTCTTTTTCTTTCTGGAGTCGGCCCCAGAAAACCCAATAGCAAAGACATTCCAGGTGTCCACCAAGACGCTATGGGAAAGGTAATCAGTGTGGATATCGTGGCGCAGACAGAATCAGTGATTGAAAACATCAAACTGATTCTTGCCGAGGCGGGCAGTTCGTTTGAGAAAATTATCGACGTGCAAGTTTTTTTGACCAACATGAAGCGAGATTTTAAAACTTACAACGAAGTTTACGCCAAACACTTCACCAGCATTCAAGCGACCCGAACCACCATCGAAGTCGGAGCTCTGCCAACGCCGATCGCCGTTGAATTCAAAGTGATCGCTCTGCCATGAAACTCGATCACCCTCTGGCCAGCAAAATTCGCAAGCAAATGGTCGAAGCCATGGCTCAGTACCAGATGCTCGAAGAGGGCGATCGCCTGATGGTCTGCTGCTCCGGCGGCAAAGATTCCAGCGTGATGCTCGTTTTGCTCAACGAAATACAGAAGCGAGCACCTTTCCATTTTTCAATGGAAGCAGTGATGCTAGATCAGGGCCATCCTGGATTTGATCCGAAGACTTTTCAGCAATGGGTGGGGAGTCTCGGAATCCCACTGACTATTTTGCAGAAAGATACCTACTCGGTGGTCAAAGAAAAAGTCACGTCTGGAGTTTTCTGCTCACTTTGCGCAAGGCTTCGTCGGGGAATTTTGTACACTCATGCGGCTCAAAATAAATTTACCAAAATGGCGCTCGGTCACCACCGCGATGATCTTTCTGAAACTTTGATGATGAATCTCTTTTACACCGGAAAATTATCTTCGATGCCGCCAAAATTAAAGTCAGACGACGGGCGAAATATTTTACTGCGGCCCTTGAGCTTCGTCGCTGAAAAAGATATTGCCGGGCTTGCCAAAGATTGGGCTTTCCCGATCATTCCTTGCAATCTTTGTGGTTCACAAGAGGGCATGAAGCGACAAAAAATCAAAAAATTGCTGCAAGATTTGGAAATTGAAATACCTCAGATCGGCAATTCCATGCTGAAAGCGATTTGGCGAGGCAAACAAATTGAGTTTGAATTATTGAGCAATTCTCCACAGCATTTGATTGCCTGATTGCAGCTAATTGCTTAGTCTCTTGGCATGGAAATGATCAATGATCGATCAAGCACATTTTCTCTCGAAATCAATCGCATTCGAACCTTGAATCATAAGCATGAACTGAAAGCTCAAGCTGATCTTTTGGCAGTTGAAGAGCCCTTGGAGATTCGGCTTGAATATCGGAATATCCCATTCACGCTTGGGCTTTTTAGCTTTTGAATTTTGCGTATCGGATTTTAGATTAACTGGCTTTAGCTTTTCGAGGAGTCGCAGCAGATAAAAGAGCCTTAGGCTCACGAGCCGCTACTTGAAGAAGTCTTCTAGCGGCTCCCGATGGCTTTTTATCACCTTGTTCCCAAGACTGAATTACACGAACACTTACACCCAAAAGTTTTGCAAAGGCACCTTGGCTCATATGCAAATTCCGAGATCTGATTTTAGCAACATCTTTAGCTGATACCTCAGGAGGAGGCGCTAGCATCTCAAGTTCAGAAGTACGAAGAGTAATTTTTCCTTCTTGGTGATCCAAGATTTCTTGCATGCCTTCTAAAAGCTCTTGGCCTAATTTGGTTTTTTTCATAATTATTTTTCCTTTATCTTCTTTGCGAAATTTTTAAGGAGCAATTTTTCTTCATCCGAAATATTTTCAGAATCTCTTTTATCTAAAATCGTCATCAAATACGTTTGGCCTTTGTCCGGAAGATCTAAGTAGAAAACTCGGTAACCACCGCTCTTGCCACTTTTCGCACGAGCAACTCTGATTTTACGAATGCCACCAGCACCCTGAACAATGTCGCCCTTTGTGGGATCTTTCAGAATTTCTATCTGAATAGCTTTCAAAAGTTCCACTCCGCCGAGAGCGTCGACCTTGCTTTTAAATATAGAAAGTTCGATAAAGACTCTTGATTCCACTACTAAGTAGTATAGCACACTTAGTAGTATAGATAAAGCTAAAAAACAGTACCCTCGGCTACCTCGTCCAATTCAGCCGAGGCCTTTATTTCTAACTACTTGATTTTATTGATAAAAATGGCGGGCCTTCGTGATGTGGAACGAACCGTTTCCTAACCCGTAGAAGAAAGTCCGTATCTAGTTGATATCGTTTGCTTCCAACATACATTTCCTTGAAAATCGAAAACTTTCCTCGAAGAAAATTACGTCAAAAACGGGCGATCAATTAATTCTCATGCAAATATTGGCCATTCTTTTTACGAATAGGCTTGAAATAGACATGTTCCGCAAGTGATTCTAAGACGCGATTTTCAATTGAACTTTTAATCCCAGCCCCTGGGCTATATCAATCAAACGATCCGTCGTAATCTTTTGCAAATTCCCATTCATGATTGCAGTAATAACAGTACGGCCGACATCACTTTTTTCTGCCGCTTGCATATGAGTCAATTTTTTTCGTTCTATCAAGTGACGAATTGCCACCGCCAAATCAACTCGCATTCTGATCTTTGGACCTTCACTCGCAGGAAGTCCCAGAATTTTGCAAAGCTCTTGAATGTTTTTAGCTTCTTTAAAATTTTTCACGACTTCATCTCCTTCAAACGTTTTTTACCAGTTTCAATTTCTTGCGCAGGCGTTTCCTGGGTCTTTTTCTTAAACAAATGAAAAACTAAAATAGCATTCGCCTCTTTCGTAAAATAAAAAACGCGAAACTGACCCGTGTGATCTTTAATCCGAAGTTCATGCACACCGTGCTCAACAACGGGCATCGGGCGGCTCACCGGCATTCCTAAGTTTTCGCCTTCAGCAAGCAACGCCAAGAGTTCGGCTAATTTCTGTTTTAGAGATAACTCTAAATCCTCGAGCTCTTTTGTGACCTTGCGGTGAATACGAATGACTTTCACTAAAACTAGTATGTCATAAATTTATGACATACTCAATACTGATCTATGAAAACTTCTGTCACACTCCGAGGAAATGATTCGTCTGAGTTCGGATTGGGTGCCCGATTTTTTAACGAACCGAAATTCTTTTTTGGAAGTTTTCGTAAGCTCTTGATTTGATATTTGAATTCGAATTTTGCGTGGTTGGTTCGAGTAAAGATTGGGTGTCACATTCAAAGGTTGCGGGTTCTTTTTATCAATTTAACTACTTGATTTTATTGATGATTTTCTATTTTCAATGAATTGGCGGGGCGGACGGGACTCGAACCCGTGGCCTTCCGCGTGACAGGCGGACGTTATAACCAACTTAACTACCACCCCGCGTGGCAATCGATTCAAGAGCGGACTTTATAGCGATTCCTGAGGGTAGGTGCAACCCGATTTTTGGGGATTAATAGCTTTTTGCAGGATCCTGCTGCTGTTTTGAGCAGGATCCTGCAATCTAAGGCTTGGAATTCAAGTTTTCGATTGCGAGTCCATGCTCATCTCGCCTGAGCCCCAGCGAAAGATCAGCAAAGCCGCCCCTAGGAGCGCGAGATTTTTCAGAAAGTGTGCTTGTTGAATTTGGGCCATCACCGGATCTGAGACGTTCCAGAAGTGGTGCATCGCCAAAGTCACCGGAATCAGAAACAAGACGATCAGTGCTGCCCCGATACGTGTGTGATAGCCCAATAAAATACTGATGCCTCCGACAACTGCCATCAAACCCGACAGGGGAACTAGGAATCCTGGTGCCGGTACTCCTTGCTGAGCTGCGTACTGGATGACATTTTGGGAAAAGTGACCGAGGCCGGAAAGGATAAAGATCAGGGCGAAAAAAGCTCGGCCAATGGGCGCGAGGTAAGTCAAATTCAATGCGGCTCGATCTTCCATGCGTAAAAAATTTCTTGAATTGTGGCTCGTGGCAGTGCTTGACATAAATAACTCCTTGTTTGGCGAGAGGGCGCGGTTGCGTCTCTGGATTTGTGATATCTGCAAAAGCGGGCCCCTTTTTGCCGACTGGACCAAGGTCTATGCTTTTGAAAGTCACCCATTTCGAGGAAGCAAAATGTATAAAACGACAAAAGTCGAGTTTTGTGCTGGCGGAATGGAGAATTTTTGGAGATGATTCGGCTATCAAG
>JAYUCD010000173.1:0-3633 GCA_043740515.1 Bdellovibrio sp.
AGATGAAACTTATATGTTTCGTAGAAAACGAGTTTTGTTAATCGAAGAAGATTGGGATCTGTCGCAAATTTTTCAATTTCAAATTCACCGGGACTTGAACGTCGATGTGGAAAGAGTTCAGAACATATATCAAGCTTTGGGTAAGATGACTCACGATTGCTTTGATGCCCTGATCTTGGATTGCAAGCTCAATCCCTATCAGGCTTTGGTTGAAGCGGAAAATTTTTTCACCATGTTTTTTGAAGACGGCGACATCCAAGTCCAGAAAATTCCTGTCGTCGTGATTTCCAGTGAGTTGGATCAAGAGCTTGCAGGTTTGGAAAGCCAATTTTTTCGAATTTCTGCTCAAGTCTTAAAAGTTTCACAGGTGGCAAATACTCTGATCCAAGTCGAAAACGAATTGAATGAAATTTTAGATATTTGATGAAATATTTACGAGCGCCTCACTTTTTCTTTTGTATTTCTGCCACATCTTTTTCTGTTGAATGAAACACTCTCTACCTCAAGTCATCATCCTCCCTATTTCAGCTTGGCACCTGCATTGCAAATTTAGTGGGTGTCTTCGTGTATTTTGAATTCACATCGAAGATGTCTTTAACCACTTAGGAGGATGAATTATGGAGCGAACTTCTCAATTTAGCTCAGGACTCGGCAGCACTCAGGCATCAAGCAGCGAAATTCCAACAGAAGGTTCGGTTACCAAGCAAGTTGAGCAGGTGACAGCAAAAGTTCCTTCGCTCGGGTATCTTGGCTTGGCGATGGGAAGTATGGCGCTTTCGGCAGGTTTAGCTATCTTCACCAAGCGTAAATCCTTGGCAAATTTTGTTGGACTGTGGGTTCCTAGTTTTATGCTGATTGGAATTTACAACAAGCTTGTGAAGTTAGAAGGTTCGGATCACCAGTCGAATCCCAATTTGCATTAAGTTGTAATCATTAAAAGGTTCTTTCAAAAAAAATTGAAGCAAGAAATAGAAAAAGCTCGCAGCTTCAAAAGCTGTGAGCTTTTTCATAAACTATGAAAGCTTATTGTTTATTTTGGAGTTTCCATTCACGCAAAGTTATCATGGTGACTGACTCGGTGAGAGGATCAAAAACAATTTTGATCTGGGATTTTTTCAATTGAAGGCGGATCTGAGTCACCTTGTCCTCGTGAGAGGCTTCATGCACGCCGTAATCGGTGCCTTCGCGGGAAATGAATTCGTCGATGATGCCACTCAAGGCTTGAGGTGAAAGACTTTCAATCGGAATCTCAACCGATAAATTCGGCTGCTTTTCATCTTGAGAATTTTCCATTAGGGCAAGTTCGATTTGTCAGAAAGATGTTTCTTGTTGATGATATTTTTCAGTGCTGTGAAAACTTGCTTATTGAATGGCTGTCCCAAAGTGTCCTCGATGTAATGCACAGCTTCGTCTGCCGTGTAGGATTTTCCATCTGCTCTCAAGTTCATGATAAGGCCTGCGTAATAATTTGCAAGTCCAACAATCCGAGCCAGCGGGCTGATCTTGATATCACGAAGTCGCCTAGGGAATCCAGTGCCGTGAGCATTTTCATGGTGTTCAGCGACAATCAATATCACATCGCTGGGAAGGTCTTTCATATCTCGCAAAGCTTCAATGCCTTTGAGTGGATGAGTTTCAAAAAGCTGCTGTTCAGATTGAGTCAAGAGGTGACGTGGTTTATCACTGATCTCTTTGGGGATGAATCGCAAACCAATGTCGTGAAGCAGAGCTCCCATTGCGACTTTCTCGCGGGCCATGGGAAGACTGAGATTCATTTCGTCGCAGATTAACATGCTGATCAGGCAAGTCAGCATCGAGTGTTTGAGCTCATCGCCTGGCAAATCTTTTATTGCATCCAAAACCTGATCAAAGACCGATAAGTTTTGACTGGTCTGAATCACCAATTGAGAAACCTTTTGGATTTTGGAGGCCGAGGTGAATTCGCTTTTCTCCAGATTGACCAGTGCGTCCGCTAAAAGACTGCCAAGAAATTTTACCTTCACTTGATCGGGTACTTTTTTTTGAATGACCAATTTGCCGGTAAACTGCGCGACCAGTTGCATGAAGACCGGGTAATCGTCGTTGCGAACAAAGACTCCAACGGCTTCCTTACTGAAGGCATGCAAATTTTGGAATTGAGCCCGGTCGGAAGTTTTTCCGATCATCAAATAGGTGTTCGGATTCATGCGCAAATAAACACAAACAGGCAAAATCATGCCTTCAAAGAAAAGATTCTTCTGCACTGCTGTCATCTGTCGATCGGGGATCGTCTCAACACCCTTATTGTTCGTGCTTGCCATGAAATCCTATCGGAAATTGAACTGGCTTGCTTGAGTCCTCCTGGACTTCAGGAGAGTCCGGGCCATCAGTCGGCCAATCTTTACCTGGCGGCATGTCAACTCTCAATTAGAGGCGCTGAAGCTTGAATGGCAGTTGCATCCCTGGTGCCTTCAAGGCGAAAGTAGGTGCAAATGAAATCGAATTCTCTCTCCACTTCTTTTGAAAGTCTTTTGCAAAAGTCCTTTCAGTTGTCCCAATTTCGACCGGGCCAGCGAGAGATTATATCTGCGGTGCTTGATAAAAAAGATGCGCTTGCTGTGCTTCCAACGGGCGGGGGCAAATCGCTGTGTTACCAATTTCCTGCGGTCTTCGCGAACCAGCTAGTGATTGTGATTTCACCTTTGATTGCTCTGATGAAAGATCAAGTCGCAAGTCTCAAACGACAAAGTATTGCCTGCGGAGCTTTGCACTCGGGACAATCAGAAATGGAAAAGCGTGCGATTTTTTCGGACATGGAAAAAGGTGGAGCTTACCTGCTTTATCTTTCCCCTGAGCGAGTGCAAAAAGAAGGATTCCAAAAGTGGATTCAAAAACGCTCGATCGCACTATTTGCAATCGATGAAGCTCACTGTGTCTCCCAATGGGGACATGATTTTCGTGAAGAGTACGGCGAACTGAAAATTCTCAAAAGTCTGAGACCTGATGTGCCGATTCTGGCCTTGACCGCGTCGGCGACTCCGACGGTTCTCAACGATATTGCGCTCAATCTTCAGATCAGCAAGGCCGAGCGTTTGGTGCATGGATTTTATCGGCCGAATCTGTATTTTCAATCTGAAATTTGCACGGACGACGACGCGAAGGCCTGCTTGTTGCTCAAAGCCATCGAGCAAAATCCGAGCGGCCGAATTTTAATTTACTGCGGAACTCGCAAAGTCACCGAAGAGCTTTCAAGCTTTCTGCAGACTCGTTTCGAAAAAGTTGGCTACTATCACGCGGGTCTTTCACCGAAGCAGAGAACTGAGACTCAAGAATCTTACACCGCCGGGGAATTGCGCTTGCTGGTCGCAACGAATGCTTTCGGAATGGGAATTGACCAGCCGGATGTGCGCTTGGTGGTGCACTTTCAAATGCCAGCCAATATTGATTCGCTTTATCAGGAAATGGGACGGGCAGGCCGAGACGGAAAAGATTCAACTTGCTTGATGCTCTATTCAAAAAAAGACAAGGGCTTGCAATCTTATTTTATTCAGAATTCCAGTGCCAAGAAGGCAATCAAAGATTTGCGCTGGCGAAATCTGGAAGCTTTGGTCAATTATTCCGAAGGCGGCGAGTGTCGCCATTCAGAAATTTTGA
>JAYUCD010000174.1:0-24698 GCA_043740515.1 Bdellovibrio sp.
TCATTGTGTATTCTTATCGGCCAAAGTCGAGTATTCACTTGAGAACAATCTGACAAAAGCTTGTCTTTCATTGCGCAAAATTTGTTTTAAAATGAGACAAATGGAAAGCTTCCGAAAATCAGAAAGCAGTAGCGAATTTTATGACCAAGAAAACACAAGACAAGGCCCCCAAGGTTAAACGGCCGCGAAAGCCGAAAGTTTTAGAGCATCCTCTTTCCTCGGCTATCCAATTCACCAACCGTGAAATTGGCTGGTTGAATTTTAATCGCCGAGTTCTGTTTGAAGCTGAAGACAGTCGAACTCCCTTGTTGGAGCGTCTCAAATTTTTAAGCATTTGCAATACCAATCTGGACGAGTTTTTTATGAAGCGAGTCGGAGGCCTGAAACGTCAAGTGGCTTTTGGCATTTCACCCAAATCTTCAGACGGGAAAAATCCGACTCAGCAGTTGGCGGAAATTCGCTTGTTGGTTGTGCAAAATCTCAAAGATCAGGCACAGACTTTTGCGAAAGTATTGAAGCCAGCGCTGAAAGATCAGGACATTTTTCTCTGCAAATGGAGTGATCTCACGCCGAAAGAAACTGAGACAGCGCAAAAGTTTTATTTGAAAAATGTTTTTCCTGTGTTGACCCCCTTGTCGGTGGATCCAGGGCATCCCTTCCCATTCATCTCCAACTTATCAACTTCGCTCGGTGTGACTCTGAAGGCGCCTAATAGCGAAGAAAAAATGTTTGCCCGAGTGAAGATTCCTCAGGTCCTAAATCCTTGGGTTCGAATCGACACGGGCAATCCACTGGATTACAAATTTGTTTCGCTCGTCGAGCTGATCAAAGAAAATCTCGGCGGCCTTTTTCCGATGATGCAAGTCATGGAGGTCATGCCTTTTCGTCTGACTCGAAATGCGGACATCACGCGTGATGAAGAGGACGCGGAAGATCTATTGGAAATGATCGAAGAAGAGTTGCGCCTGCGCCGATTTGCTGAAGTGGTGAGGCTTGAGCATGGCCCTCATCCTGATCCTTGGATGCTTAAGTTTTTAATGGAAGAGTTGGAATTAGCGGAAGAAGATATCTATGAATTGCCAGAGGAGCTCGATTACACAGGCTTGACGACTTTGGCTGAATTGGCGTTACCGAAACTTCGCTACGAGACTTGGGGTCCGGTGGTTCCGCCGCAATTTTCGGACGAGGATTCGACTCAAATTTTCAACGTTATTCGTCACAGCGATCAATTGTTGCATCATCCTTACGAAAGTTTTTCTTCCACAGTCGAGAAATTCATCCGAGCAGCGGCGGAAGACCCTAAAGTTTTAGCAATCAAGATGACTTTGTATCGAACGGGAGATCATTCGCCCTTTATCAAAAGCTTGATTCAGGCGGCTGAGATGGGAAAGCAAGTGGTTTGCTTGGTTGAACTCAAAGCTCGCTTCGATGAAGAGAGAAATATTTACTGGGCCCAGTCACTCGAGAATGCCGGCGTGCATGTGGTCTACGGCATTGTCGGCTTGAAGACACATGCCAAAACGGCGCTAGTGATTCGTCAGGAAGCCGAAGGCTTGCGCTCCTACGCTCATATTGGCACGGGTAATTACAATGTCACAACCTCTCGGGTCTATACAGATTTGGGTTTACTGACAGCGAGAGAAGAAATCACCTCTGAGTTGGTCGAGTTTTTTCATTATTTGACGGGTCGCTCACTGAAAAACGACTACAAATATTTGTTGGTAGCGCCGATCAATATGTTCAATCGCTTTAAGCAAATGATCGAGCGAGAGATGGATTTTGCCAAGGCTGGCAAGCCAGCCCAAATCATCGCAAAGATGAACAGCTTGGAAGAGAATGACATTTCGATCGCACTCTACAAAGCTTCCCAAGCGGGAGCTGCAGTCGACATGATCGTTCGAGGTTTTTGTTGCTTGCGTCCCGGGGTTAAGGGGATGAGTGAGAATGTCAAAGTTATCTCAGCCATTGGAAGATTTCTCGAGCACTCGAGAATTTTTTATTTTCGCAACGGGGCTGCGGATCCAGTGGATGGAGATTTTTTCATTGGCTCCGCGGATTGGATGTATCGAAACTTGCATGCTCGGGTCGAGTGCGTGGTTCCCATTTTGGACCGTGCTCTGCGAGAAAAAATTTGGGATATCTTACAAAATCATCTCAAAGATCAAAGACAGACCTGGGACATGAACTCGAACGGCGACTATGTGCTTCGCAAGGGCGCTGAGACAGGAGTTCAAACTTATCTGATGACGACGACCAAACAAAAATCTATATTAATTGAAGAAACCACTGACGGAAGTGGAACTCACACATGAAGCTGATTTTATTTCGTCACGGAGTCGCGCTGGACCGGGATCTGGCGATTCTGCAAAAAATTGAAGATGCAAACCGACCGCTGACCGAGCGAGGAAGAGAGCGCAGTCTTAAAATGGCGAAGCATTTGAAATCTTGGGAAGATGGTGTGGATTTAATTGTCACATCACCCTTGGTGCGAGCCAAGCAAACGGCAGATATTTTATTTCATGTGATGAAGTCAGCCGATGTCAGCGTGAGCTCAGAGCTTGTGCCATCTGCGCCACCGCAAGCCTTTGCCCAGTGGCTGAAAACGCATGCGAAAACAGCCGTGAAAATTTTGGTTGTCGGTCATGAGCCTCAAATGAGTCAGTTTGCAAGCTGGGCCTTGGCTGGTTCTGAAGACTCATTTTTAAATTTGAAAAAATCGGGGATTCTTTGTCTTGAGTTTCAAAGTCTCGCCGAGATTTCAAGGGAGTCAGCTATACTGGCTTGGTCTATTCAGCCTAAGCTTTTACTGAAATAATCGGCTCGCTGAGCTAGGGACCAAAGCAGTCCATCTTTCAATCCCACATGTGGAATCAAAAGCTTTGAAATATTCGCTTGCTGCATGACGGTTTGAATCACTAAACCTGCGGGAACAATGACATCTGCACGATCTGGACGCATTTTTAATTTTTCAATACGGTCTTTGATCGTCATTTTTTCCAGTTTTTGCAAAATCTCTCCGAGCTCCAGAAATGTCAAAAAGGTACGGCTGCTGGATTTCAGAAGAATGGGTTTGAGTTTTCCGAGACTTTCTAAATTGCCACCAGTACCGATGGCAAAATCAACTTTGTGCCCTCGTCCATGTGACTGAATGAAATGAGTGAGCGGTGACAAGAAATCACCGATCACTAGGCTCAGTTGGGACTCGCTTAGATTTTTTTTCTTCATCAGTTCTAATGTTCGAACGGTACCGAAAGGGAAGCTCTGGGTCGCCATCATCATACCGCGCTCAGAATAACTAAGCTCTACGCTTCCGCCGCCAATATCAATCAGCAGAGCTTGATGAGTATCGAGCACGACCTCATGCCGAACCGCCTCATGAATCAGCTGAGCCTCCTCGACGCCGTCGATAATTTCGATGGGAATTCGACTTTTTCGGCGGATCAATTCAACAAAAGCTTTCTGGTTTTTAGCCTCTCTCAAAGCACTTGTGCCGACGGCGCGAATCTGGCTGACTTGAAAATTTTCTGAAACTTCTTTGAATTGTTTGAAAGTTCGAGCCGAAAGTTTCAAATTTTTTGCCGAGATTTTTCCGCTCACGAAAACATCGGCTCCAAGCCTTATTGGGAATCGATATTTTTGAATCAAGCGCATTCCCTGCAACGAGAAATCAGCGATCACCATGCGAATCGCGTTGCTCCCAATGTCGATCGCAGCCAGGCGAACATGCTTCTGTTTGGAAGATCGCAGTTGAGTGTTTGTTAAAGATTTAAGGGAGGTCCGTTTTTTACTCTGAGCCATAGCTTTTTGAATCATGCGCTCGGTCAAGCAAGGGATGCAAGTTTCATTGTTAGGATTTGGTTTTTTTTCTCGCCAGAGCTTGCAAACTTCATTACCATCAAGTTACCTCTTCAAACCGAAGGAAGCACATGGAACGACAGGTCGATAGCCAGATAGACAAAATTAAAAATCTGATTTTATCGATGGGTGGCTGTGTGGAAAAAGCTTTGGACGAAGCGATTCAAGCGCTGATTCACAGAAATATGGATGCCTTTCAACGAGTCCACGAAATCGAAGACAGCATCAACGAAGGGCACATCAAGGTTGACCATGCCTGTATGACTTTTTTGGCCAAGCAGGGGCCAGTCGCCCGAGACTTGCGACTGATTATCTCTATCATCAAAATAAATTCTGATTTAGAGAGAATGGGAGATCAATCGGTGAATATCGCTTACACCGGAAAAGACTACCTGACTCGAAAGCCAATCGCGCAACACTTGCCGGATATTGAGCAGATGTCAAAATTGGTTCGCAACATGGTTAAGGGATCTCTCGACAGTTTTGTGCGAGAAGATGAGAAAAAGGCGCAGGAAATTCTTTTAATGGATGATGAAGTCGATCGCTTGAAGCACAAGGTCTTCACCGATCTCTCAAGCCACATGAAGGCGAATCCGCTGGATGTGGAAGCTGCACTGGATATTATTTTGATTGCACGAAATCTGGAAAGACTGGGAGATCACGCGACGAATATAGCCGAAGACGTGATTTTTGTTTCGACCGGGAAGGACGTCCGTCATGGTGGCAAGTACTCTTGAGAGAGCTTCTGCCAACATACTGGTGGTTGAAGACGAAGCCGAAATCAGTGATCTGATATCCCTTCTGTTGCTTCGCCAAGGACATCAGGTGCAGCAATGTGTTTCTGCTGTAGAAGCGATTGATCAGCTAAAGAAAAAATCTTTCGATTTGATTGTTTTGGATTGGATGCTGCCTTATATGAGTGGGCTGGATCTACTGAAAAATTTCCCCATCGCAAAAATCCCAGTGCTGATGGTGACCGCAAAATCCGCGCCGGCCGATATTGTTGCTGGATTGGAGGCAGGTGCAGATGATTATATCACCAAGCCATTCGACCCCATTATATTTACAGCTCGGATCAACGCTCTTCTCAGGCGGATCGAGAAAAAATCAAATGAATCCGAAGCAAGCGGCGAGCTGTTGAAAATTGAACAGCTGGAATTGAATTTCGCTTCCCACCAGGTGAAGTGCCAAAGCGAGTTGGTTCATCTCACACCTTCCGAGTTCAAGATCCTTTCGACTCTAGCGATGAATAGCGGCCGAGTTCTCACGCGGGATCAATTAATCCAGATTGTACAAGGCGAGGGGATTTCGGTGACCGGGCGAACCGTCGACACCCATGTGTTCGGACTGCGAAAAAAAATGGGAGTTTGCGGCGGATTGATTGAGACGATTCGAGGAGTTGGGTATCGGGTGATGGCTTGAAAATGAAGGCTTTTTTCCCGTGGCGACTTTTCTGGAAATTTTTTACGACTTTATTGTTTTTAATGACTCTGGTTTTTGTTGTTTCGGCCTTGGTCTTCTCAAGTTTTCTCGAAGTAAAAATTAATTTTTTTCAGGCTGCTGCGGGCTTGTTGGTTTTTCTCATCCTGTCAGCGGTGGCTTCAGCGGCCTTTTCCTATCGTTTTGCCAGCCCCATGCGCCAAGTGATTTTGAAAGCACTGCGGATTGCCAACAAAAAACAAGTCGCAGATTTAGATGAAGTCGAAGAAATTCTGGAGGACGAACCGGGCGAGTATTTTGAATTGGAAATGGCGCTTAATAAAATCCGCCGGAAAATGAAGAAGCGTCGGTTGCAACTGTCCCATGAGAGAGAAGAGTCCCAAGCCTTGATGGCGTCCCTCGACGATGCAATTTTGAGCGTCGGACCGGATTTAAAAATTAAATTTTTCAACTCGCGCATGGTTCATCAATTCTTGGAACAGGCGCAGACGGAGCTTTTGCAGAAGGCAGAGCCCGTGCCCCTCGCAAGAATCATTCGTGAACCCGAAATTTTAAAGCTTTACCAGCAATCTCTATTGACCGGTGAAACTCAAGTTCAAAGTCTTCGCCTTTATTCTTTGCTGCACCATCAGCATCGCTACTTTTCCGTCAAGGTTTCGCCCTTGCGAGAGGAAAAAGTCGCCAAAATTTACGGAGCAATGGGATTGTTTCATGATATCACTGAACTCAAGAAAGCGGATCAAATTCGAATCGAGTTTGTCGAGAATGCTTCGCATGAACTGCGGACTCCGCTGACTTCGATCAAAGGATTTGTTGAGACTGCGAAAGACGATCTCGCGGCCGGGCGCACGGATCAGCTGGCTCATTTTCTGGCGATCATTTCGAAAAATGTTGATCGACTGACAGAACTGGTCAGCGACATGCTGACACTGACTAGTTTGGATGCGGACACTGCATTTCGCCGAGAACAAATCAATCCGCATCAATTGACGGAAGAAATAGTTGAACGACTTTCGCCTTTGGCCAACGAAAAAAATCTACTGATCCAAATGAGTTTCGAGGCAGTGCCCTTCCAAGCGGATCATGGCAAAGTGGCCCAAGTCCTGGAAAATTTATTGAGCAATGCGATCAAATACATTCCGCCTGAAAAGAAAATTGAAATTCGCTGGGATGAAGAGGGGCGTTTTGTCAGATTGCAAATCATCGACAATGGTCCTGGAATTGCGGACATCCATCAGACTCGCTTATTCGAAAGATTTTACCGAGTCGACAAAGGACGCTCTCGGGACGTGGGCGGTACGGGTTTGGGACTTTCGATCGTCAAACATATCATGCAAAGCCACGGCGGTAGCGTCCACTTGAAGAGTCAGATCGGTCAGGGCTGCCAATTCACCTGCTTGTTTCCCAAATAATTGATCTGAATCTTTTGCGAGTTAAGCCAGACTAAAAATCTGTTGAAAAATCGGCAAAAACTGCGAACTCTGAATCTGTGAACAAAAAAAAGGACATTCTCATCATCGGTGGCGGAATCATTGGACTGTCGACAGCGGTTGAACTGGCTCGACGAGGAGCAAAGGTTCAAGTCATCGAAAAAAATCAAATTGGAATGGGCTGCTCCTACGGAAATGCGGGATGGCTGACTCCTTGTTTTGCAATGCCACTTCCGATGCCCGGTCTTTTTCTCAAATCCTTGCAATGGCTGATGGACCCTGTCGGTCCATTGTATATCAAGCCTTCGCTGGATCCTTTGCTGATTCGCTGGCTATATCAATTTATGAAATCGATGAATCATGAGCAGGCTCGAAAGGCGATCGAGGCCATGGTTTTACTGTCTCAGGTGAGTTTGAAACTTTACCGAGAGTTGGCTGCCGAATATCCGGAGATTTCGCTCGAAAACAAAGGGCTCTTGATGGTCGCTCAGACAGCAAAGGGAGTTGAGGCAGCGAAAGAAGAATTGAATTGGGTGGCACCTCATCAAGTGCCGGGCCAAATCCTTAGCGCCGAAGAGGTGAAGAATCTAGAACCTTCTTTAACTGGCAAAACAGTTGGAGGAGTTTATTTTCCTGCTGAGGCCCATGCTGAGCCTTTTAAAATCATTCAAGCACTGGCAAAAAAATCTCGCGCTCTTGGAGTTGAAATTCTTGAAAATACTTCGGTTCAAGAATTTCGTATTGAACAAGGACTGCTTCGAGGTTTGCAAACCACTCAAGGTGAGAAAAAAGCGGAGGCTTACGTGCTGGCAACGGGAAGTTGGTCAGGAGAGTTGGCGCGAAAAATAAAATTGTCAGTTCCGCTTTTGGGAGGCAAGGGTTACGCAATGATTTTACCGCCACTCAAAATTCAGCCGAAGCACCCGATGATGTTAATCGAAAAAAAAATTGCAATCACACCAAGAGAAAATTCGCTCCGAATCGCCGGAACTTTGGAGCTCGTGAATCAAGATTTTACAATTACAGAAAAGCGTGTGCAGGCGATCTTGCGTGGATCGAGAGAATTTCTTCCGGTGCCTGAAAATCCTCAGATTCAAGAACTCTGGCGGGGCCTCAGGCCTTGCACTCCTGACGGAGTTCCATTGATTGGTTATTCGGCCAAGATTTCCAATCTGATGCTGGCCTGTGGGCATCAGATGTTGGGGCTTCAATCCGGATTTGGCACAGGACAATTGGTAGCGGAGCTGATGACCACAGGAAGTTCAGAGCTCGATCGTAAAGTTTACGATCCAAACCGATTCTAAAATTTAGTCAATATCTTTGGGAGTGTGCTTGCGAATTATTTTCATGACGTCATCAGCATCTTTTTCTTTCAGATTCAGCAGCCACTCTCCAGCCGGATAAATCACTGCAGCGATTCCATTTTCACAAAAACCAAGGCAGCCTGAAGTATTGACTCGAACTGATTTTCCAAATTCTTCTTTGCATTGGGCTTTTAGTTCTTTTCTTAAGGCCTCGGAACCTCTTGCAGCACATTTTCCCTTACGGTCCGGGCCATTCGTGCAGACAAAGACATGAGTTTGGTATTTCTTTTCCATCTTCTGATTTTAGCTTCAGAATCTCAGATCCCAAAGAAAATCTTTCAGATTTGGCGAAATTGACATATAGATAAATCATGCTGCTTGAGGCATGAGGTTTCCAACTTGATTCCAGAAGTCATTTCCCAATTTTATTTTGCTATGCTGGGCGAGCGATGGCCAGGGCTTTTGAAAGCTCTGGCAGAACCAGAAAAGCAAAGGGCTCGGCAAAATCTTTTTCTATTTCCGGAAAATCGAGATCAGCCTTTTCTCACTCAGTTTCCAGCTGAAATTCCGCGGCATAGCAGTGGTCTTTTGCAGCACTATGTGATGGATCCCGGAAGTTTTTATGCAGCTTGTGCTCTGGAAGTTCAAGACGGAGATGAAGTTTTGGATATGTGCGCAGCACCGGGGGGAAAGGCTTTGATTTTGGCTGAGGCTCTGACTAGCAGCGGACAATTGATTGCCAATGAAATTTCGGAAAATCGAAGAGACCGTCTAAAGAAAGTGATTCAACAGTACATTCCAAGAGATGTGAGAGACCGTGTTTGGGTAACCGGCAAAGAAGGTGGAAAATTTGCATCGACTCATCGGGAAAAATTCAATCGCATTTTGATTGATGCCCCTTGTTCCGGCGAGCGGCATCTGTTTCAGAATCAAAAAGAATTGCGCGAGTGGAAAGCGAACCGCTCCGAGAAATTAGCCCAGAGGCAGTATGCTCTCCTAACTGCTGCGCTTTTGGCTTGTCAGTCAAAGGGTCGAATTGTTTATTCTACTTGTGCGATTTCAAATTTGGAAAATGATTTGGTGATCGAAAAACTTTTGCGAAAGAAGGAGGGAAGTTTCCAGGTACTTGAAACCGAACTTCCGATTGCGGGCGCTGAGAAAACAAAATATGGAATACAGATGTGGCCTGATCGATGTGAGGCAGGTCCGATTTATTATTCGGTGCTAGAAAAAAATTAGGAACTGCGAACTTTGGCTTTGCTCTTCTGGGCCGATTTGTAGTCTTTGAGATTCAGATAGCCATAGGTGACTTTGCGATAGATATCGAGAACTTCTTCTTTGAGATCCGTTTCTAATGTATCCAATTGAGAGGCAGGAATGTTCCCTTGCTTCATTAGATGAGCAATGTAATCCCCCACGACTTCATAAACCAAATCTTCAACGCCTTGAGTTTCTGGATCCAAGAGGCTGAGGTGTTTTCTAAAAAGGTCATGAAGTGGGTCTTTTGCCATCAACTCCTTTTCGGCTAGACAATTGAAATACTAAGAGCCAATTTGAGATCAATGAATTCTTTATCTCATTCCGAGTTAAAAAACTTTGCTCATTGGCTGCAAAACCAGTTGCAAGGGGCGCAGCTACAAGATGCCTGGACCAATGGCCAGATGATTGTGCTGCAATTCTATAAATTCAAAGAAATTTATCTGAGTGTAGATTTTTCGACTCCACATCCATTGCTCGTTTATTCAGAGCAAGCACCTAAGGTCGAAAAAAAGCCAAAGCCTCTGATTTTGTTTTTAAATTCGCACGTCAAAAATTTGCGCTGGTTCGAATGTCATGTGGATGTGGAAAAAGGGCGAGTGATCGATATTGAAATGAATGGTGGTTCGCGGAGTGCGGAAATCCAAATTCAACTGATTCCCAATGCTTTCAACATTCTTGTTGTCGCAGCTGAAAAAAAAGTAGCTTGGGAAAAACCTCGGGATTTGCCAAAATCTCAAGCACCGATCTCAGAGTCTGTCGACGAACAAAAAGATTGGTTTGCCCTCGGCGAAAAATGGTTTCAGGAAAAATTTGAAACTGCGAAAGCCCTTCAGAAATCTAATTTGAAAAGTGATCCGCAGTTGCGAGCTTTGGAAAAAAAACGGAAAGCCCAAACGACGATAGAAGAACAGTTGAAGCAAAACCCCTCGGTCCGCTGGCAACTTCTGGGGGAAGCGCTGAAAATATCGGGAGAAATTCCTGTCGAGCTCAAGGATCTATATAAGACAAATGAAAATCGGATTTGGAATCTAGAAAACAGTTTCAAACAAGCCAAGCTGCTTCGCCAAAAACAAACTGGAGCACGTGAGCGAAATGAAAAACTGAAAGAGGAAATCAAGCAACTCGAGAAGGATTTGATTGATCATCCTGAGGCGCAAGTTCAGCAAAAGTCTGAATCAAAAGTAACTCGACTGTTGGAAAAAACGGGGAGCAAGGGTCGGCGACTTCAAATCGGTGATGGCCTCGAGGCGGTCATTGGAAAATCAGCAGCTGACAATTTGGCCATTCTCCGCAAAGCTCAAGCTTGGGATCTCTGGATGCATCTGAAAGATTACCCAGGAGCGCATGCAATCATTCTCAGACCCAAGAACAAAATAGTGGGCAATGACATCATTCAGAAGGTGGCTGAATGGCTGATCCGCGAATCACTTTCGCAACAAAAAATTCAGTGGGGATCGACTTATCAAGTGGTGGTTGCCGAGTGTCGTTACGTTCGCCCGATGAAGAGCGATCGCTTGGGCCGAGTGACCTATCATTACCCTCGAATATATAGCTTTGCATCAAAGCTCTGATGAGCATTGCATTTCTCTCGGGGCATCTTAAAATTTCTCATTGAATACATTTGCCAAGCTGGAGGCTTCATTTGATCGAAGTTCAAAATTTATGCAAAAGCTACGGCGGAAATCTCGCAATCCAATCATTGAATTTCAAAGTGCAAAAAGGCGAGGTCGTTGGCTTTCTCGGACCGAATGGTGCGGGAAAATCGACAACAATGAAAATCATCACGGGCTTTATGGCTCCCACTTCTGGCAAAGCGGTGATCGGCGGAGTCGATGTCTTTGAAGACCCGATCGCGGTGAAAAAAAGAATCGGCTATCTTCCAGAAACTCCGCCTGTCTACGGTGATATGCTGGTCACTGATTATTTGTGTTATGTCGCTGAACTCAAAGGAGTTCCATCGGCAAAAATTCAATCTCACGTGAGCGATGCCATCGAAAAAACTCAGCTCGGAAGTGTGCATAAAAGATTGATTCAAAATCTTTCCAAAGGTTTTCGGCAACGAGTCGGAATCGCCCAAGCACTCGTTTCAGATCCTGAAGTTTTGATTTTGGATGAGCCAACGGTCGGACTGGATCCTAAACAAGTTTCAGAAATTCGTGATCTCATTCGAAAACTCAAAGGTCATCACACGATCATTCTGTCGACTCACATTTTGCCTGAGGTGCAAGCGACCTGCGAAAGAATTATCATTATCAACCAAGGCCAAATTGTTGCACAGGATACATTAAGCAACTTGGCTCACCTACAGACGGGAACGCGCAAGGTTCATCTGAAATTAAAAAAACCAAGCGGGGACATGGCTCAAAGTTTGATGAAGCTCGGAGGAGTGTTGAAAGTTCAATGCGGTCCATCGCCTCAAGAATGGCTTTTGGAAACCACTGAAGGCGAAGATGTGGTGGAAGTCATTGCCGCAGCAGTCATGCAAATGGGTTGGGGGCTGCTTGAGATCACATCTGTGAGAGCAGATCTCGAAGATATCTTCCTCAAGTTGACATATGGAGCTCAAGCATGAATGCAATTTTCGCGATTACAAAAAAAGAGACCAAAGGTTTTTTTCTCAGTCCGAATTATTATGTGGTTGCCTTTCTTTGCACGGCAATCTTTAGCTGGGTGTATCCCAATGTCCTCAATAAATTTGCACAGGCGCTGGCGACCTTCACCATGCAACCTGATATGCCCAAGCAACAGCTGAATATTCATTATCAAGTTTTTCTACCACAGCTGAATATTCTCAATTTGTTTTTAATCTTTGTGATTCCCGCATTAACCATGAAGCTTTTTGCCGAAGAGAAAAAAATGCGGACCTTTGATCTTCTATTAACTTCACCGATCAGCTCGATCCAAATCGTCACGGGAAAATTTCTCGCCGTGATGGCTGCCATTTTTGGACTGTGTTTTCTGTCTTTCCTTTATCCAGCCGCAACTGCGGTCTTTACTAAATTGAATTGGGCGTCTTTGATCATTGCTTTTTTGGGCATATTTCTCGTTGGAGGAGTCTATGCAGCCATGGACCTTTTTGCTTCCTCACTCACTGAATCAGCAGTCGTTGCGTACGTGATGGCAGTGATGCTCAATATGGCAGTTTGGTTTGTGGGAATTGGTGTGGATATCGCCGACAGTCCAATCGCCAGACAGATCTTTGAGCACATTGCCCTCAATCAGCATTTGGTGGGATTGGTGGAAGGAACGATCCGAACCAATAGTTTGGTTTTTATTTTCAGTTTGATCTTTCTGTTTTGCTTTTTGTGCGAGCGAGTAGTGGAAAGTTCGCGGTGGAGATCCTAATGAAAAAGCAAGGCGTGGTTTTCTTTTTATTATCGATAATTTCTCTCGTGTGTCTTCTCGTCCTCCGCTTTATTCTCGGTGGTTGGATTGACTACCTTTGGATTCCCTTGATTTTCTTTGTTGGATTCGCAATCGGCGGGGCTTGGACCCTTCGCCATTTTTTTCGCGAATTTATGTCGGTGAAAACAACCAAAGAAGGACTGAGTATGGGTGCCATGATTTTGATGGTCCTGGCTCTCTTGATTGCGGTCAATTATTTAGGAGCTAAGAAGCACAAAAGTTTTGATTTTTCATCAGCTCAAATCAATTCCTTGTCAGATCAAACCAAAAAACTTCTTAAAAATCTTTCCGGAGAACTCAAGCTGCTTTATTTTTATAAACAGGGCGAAACAGGAGTTGAGGAAAATCGCCATGCCTTCGTCGATTTGATCAAGCGCTATCAAGACGAATCTTCACAGGTGAAATTAGAATTCGTCGAAGTGAACGAGAATCCCAAGCTCGCTGAAGATTATGGAGTCAACAAAGGTTCAGGTCTCGTCTTCGTCGAATACAAAGGCCGCCGCAATAAAATTGAAAAGATTGACGAGCAAGAATTGACTGGCGCTTTGGTGAAAGTCACTCGGGAGAAAGACAAAAAGATTTATTTTGTGATTGGTCACCACGAACGAGACATGGAAGACGGCAAAGAAGCGGTGGGATTGAATGCTTTCAAAAAGCTACTGGAAGGCAATCGTTACCTGGTTTTGCCGCTCAATTTAAAATCCCTTCCTAAAATCCCAAGCGATGCCGATCTCATCATTTTGGCAGGCGCAGAACAAGCTTTCTTGGAACAAGAAATAAAAGTTTTAGAAAATTATTTGAAAAGCGGTGGAAACCTTTTTGTTGCACAAAAAACTTTGGCTGCGACAGGCTTGGAGCCGCTCTTTCAGAAGTTGGGTCTAAAGCTCGAGCATCAATTGATCGTGCAAACCGCCCAGACGGCAATGGGGAAAGCAATCAACCCGACGGTCACAACGGTCACGCAGTTCTCGCCCAACAGTGTGATCACTCAGCCTTTTTCTCGCAGTGAGTTTGTCCGCATGCGGTTGCCTGCGCCCATTCGAATGGTCAATCCTCCTGCCAATATCAAGATTGAAAATCTTGCTCAAACAGATCAAACCACCTTGTCATTTGTGGATTCAAGCTTCAAGGGAGAGTCTCTGGCTGGACCCTTCACGGTGGCAGTTCAGATCAGTGGGAATTTTTCTGAGAGCTCGAACAACGCTGGACCCAAGCCGCCAAGCTTCAATTTGCTTTTCTTCAGTGATGTGGATTTTATTTGCAATCAGCTTCTTTATCAAAATCTCAATCGAGACTTGGCATTGAACTCGATCTCATTCTTGGCTCATGAGGATAATGTCATCAGCATCACTCCTAAAGAAGTGGATGTGACAAAAATGCAAATGACGGAAATGCAATTTCAGCTATTTATTTTCGGATTTATTATTCCCTTGCCCCTTCTGTTGGTGATGTTCAGTGGCTGGCTTTGGTACCGCCGGAGATATGCGTGAGGGGAAAGTCGGCAAAAAGATTTATTTTTTTTGCAACCGCTGCGGTCGTTGTTGGCTATGCCATATATGATTACAAGTCATCTGAAATTCGGTCTGATCATCAGGACAAGCAAAGTCTCGTTTTGCCGGTCATGGCCGATCAGATACATATTTTGATTTTTGAAAAAGGACCTTCGGCAAAAAATTCCCAGGCAATCGAACTAGAGCATGACAAAGAGGGCTGGAAGTTAGTGCGGCCTGTGCAGGATCGGGCCAATAGCAATATAGTTGATGAATTTTTGGAAGGCCTAGCAGCAGAGAAAGTCAAAGATGTGGTTGTGGAAGGTGACAAAACGGATTTAACTAATTTTGGTTTGGATCAGCCACTTGGAAAGCTCACGGTAATTGCGAACTCGGGTGAGAGGACTCAATTTTCCATCGGCCAGCGAAAAAATTTTCAAGGCGACGCTTTCTTGCAAAAGAATTCAGAAAAAAAAGTTTCTGTCGTCAGCTCCACTTGGTTTGAAAAAATCAATAAGACCTCATTGGATTTTCGAGATAAACGCCTGATGCGAACTTCGAATGCCGGCACTGAGAAAATTAGGATCCTACAGGCATTAGGCGCAAGGCGAGAACGTATTGAATTGCAAAAAAAGGATTCCATCTGGACTCTACAAGATCAGCCGAAGTGGCATTTGGATCAAAATAAAGTTCGCGAGCTGCTTTCCATGCTCAATACAACCGACGCGCTCGAATTTATTGCTGAAGGAGACGCGGTGCCAGCCGAGATTTCGAAATGGGGCCTGAATCATCCTCGGACACAGATATCTGTCCAGTCCAAAGATGGCAAAGTGTGGAAGGCAGATATCGCCGCAGGCCCGGACAAGGTACATCGCATCCGAACCAACGATCCCCATCTAATTCTCAAAATATCACCGACGGATTCGGATAAATTTTTCCAGGTCAGCCGTGACTCATTCAGAGACAGGTCAGAGCCCTTTGATTTTGATAAAAACCGAGTGCAGAAAATTGAGTTCTCAATTGGCGGGAAGAAAACTGAAATTTCAGCTTCTTCAGAAATGGGCAGTGCTCTAATTTCCAAATTGAAATCCTTGTCGATCATCGATTTTCAAAATTCTTCGTTGGCGCCACTTAAAAATGAAATTTTTCTGAAAGATAAATCCGATCAATTGGTGTTTCGATTGCAATGGTCGGAGCTCCCGGATTCAAAATCAAATCCAGCTCAAACAGTTTCGGCAATGACTTCGGTTTATCCATCTCGCTTCAATCTCAGTTCGGAGGATATTCACAATCTGAAACTAAGTGAGATTTCATCCGCAGCAAATGGCAAAGGAAGTTCCAAGTGAAAAAAATTCTAGTGCAATCTCCCACCCGAGTCGACTTGGCCGGCGGAACTTTGGATCTCTGGCCTTTGTATAATTTTATTGGCTCAGCAACCACAGTGAATATTGCGATTGATATTATGACCACCGCAGAAATCACTCCTTTGGAAGGCGGTCGAATTGAGCTGGTCTCGGAAGATCTGCAGTTTGAAAAATCCTTTGAATCTTTGGCCGAATGCCTGCAGGACAAAGATTCTAAACTTTCACTTTTGAAAGCACAGTTACACTACTGGCAGCCCGAACATGGTTTTCGGCTTCGAACGAAATCGGACAGTCCCATCGGTGGGGGATTAGGCGGAAGTTCAAGTTTAACCATCAGTTTATTGAAAGCTTTCAATCAATTTTGCAATGGCTCGCTCAAGGAAACTCACCAGATGGTTGAGGTTGCACACAATTTGGAATCCCAAGTTTTGCACACTCCGACGGGCACTCAAGATTATTATCCAGCAGTCAGCGGGGGCATCAATATTCTCAAATATTCAGCCGATGGAATCGAGCAAGTGATTTTAGAAAGCGAAAGTCTGGCGATGTCGGAAAATTTTCTCTTGGTTTACACCGGTAAGGCCCACCATTCAGGATTGAACAACTTTGAAGTCCTGACCAAAGCGGTCCACAAAGAGAGTGCCACCATGAAGGCGCTTTGGGCCTTAAAGGAAATTTCGGAAGAGACAGCCGACGCGATCGAGAAGTCAAATTGGAAATTGTTACCTGAGCTCTTTCGGCGAGAGTATCAAGCAAGGATCGCTCTCGCTCCAGCTTTCTCAAGCCCTGAAATCGAAAAATTGGCTGAAGTTTCTTTGCAGGCGGGGGCAGGTGCTGTTAAAATTTGTGGAGCGGGTGGTGGTGGCTGCGTTCTGGTTTGGGCCGAGCCCTCTCTTCAACAGAAAGTTAGAAACGCATGTCAGTCGGCCGGGTTTCAGGTTCTAACCGCAAAACCAATCGCAAAGCTTCCCGACTTAAGGAAAAGCTAAAGGAACCGCATCGCTTTATCGGAGTTTCTCTTTCGGGAGGAAAATCAGACAAAGCTTGCGTTGCTGTAGTCGAATATTTTCCTGAACAGCAGAAAATTTTCTTAGCGCGCCTTTATGAAAAAATAAAAAACGAAGATTCACTCTCGGCTGATTTTAAATTGCATGAAATCATTACTCAATTTGGCACGGCCGTCGAGAGTGTTGCTTTCGATGTTCCACTGACTTTGCCAAAATGTTTGATCTGTCCAATCAAGTGCGCGGGATATGAAACCTGCCCTTTGCCAGAAAACAAATGGATGCGAGATCTCTATCAAGAGGTCAGTCGGCAAAAGAAACCAAAAAAGAGTTTCACTCCATATACGCAGCGATGTGTAGAGGCCTATATCGCCCATTCGCTCGAAGAAAGCTTTGAAATCTCCCACGCACTGGGATCAAACATGGCTCCGCTCACAGCGCGAGCTCAATTTATTAAACGACGCTTGGATTTGGACCTTATTGAGGTTTTTCCTAAACTTTCAATCTGGAGAATCGGCCAAAATCTAAAAATCGGAAAAAGCCATCTCAAATTTCACAAACATGTGGTGGGAGGAGATGAAAGCCGCCGCATTTTCCTGCAGGCTCTAGCTGATCGACGAGATTTGTTTTTTTATCAGCAAGATTTCAAAGCCATGGTTGAAAATAATCATGCTTTCGAAGCTTTTGTTTGTGCTTACACCGGCTTGCTCAAATTTCTCAAGCAAACCGAGTCCCGCCCTGCCGGCTTTCCGAAAACCGAAGCTTGGATTGAGTTTCCTAAAATTTAAATTTTTATTTAGAATTTGAACAAAAAATTAAAATTGCTTTAGATGTTTCAGAAGCCAAAAAATACCAATCTGGGTTTTCACGTCGGTGATTTCATCATTCCAAATTTTATTTTTCAATTCCTGAAGATCAAACTCGACAGTCTCAAGAATTTCATCCGGATATGCTTGGCCACCAGATGGGGTCAGGTTTTCGGCCAAATAAATATCTATTTTTTCATTCGAATAACCGATAACAGGATGAATGCTCGTCAACAATGTCATCTTGCCGGCTTGAAACTGCACTTCTTCTTTTAATTCTCGATAAGCCGTTTGCAATGTCTCTTCACCTGGGTCTTTTTTTCCTGCCGGAAATTCAAGAAAAATTTGTCCCACCGAGTGCCGATATTGATAGATCATCAAAACTTTATCATTTGCCAGAAGCGGAATGATCATGGCGGCGCCAGGATGTTTGATGTACTCGCGAAAGGAACGATGACCGTTCGGAAGCTCGACCTCATCTCGCCAAATTTTCAAAAATCGACCTAGGAAGACAGTTTCGGTTTTGAGGACTTTTTCGATCATTTTTTTCACTGATGCTATTCTAACATATCCTAGGTCTGGGTCTACTGGCCTTTTGTCGGTGGACTGACTAAAAATGACAAAAAAATTTCAAGAATTTGAATCGTAGGGGCTAAAGTGAAATCAGGTGATTATCTTAAAATTGTTTTCATTGTCTTCTGCCAAACTGAAATCAGCGTTTCCTCGTTGCTGCTTGGCTTTGATCGCACTCGCAATCGTTCTGACTTTTTCATTTCGCTCAGTTGCTGAAGTCGAACACACTTTGCTTCGCCGGATCGCTGTTTTTCCGATCGCCGACTCGAACTCTTCCAACAGCGAAGAAGCTTGGTGGCAAATGCGAGAAAATTTAACCAAGGATCAAAGATTTTTTGTCGCCAGTCGAAGATTCATGATCAACCGAGGCGTCTTCCAGCCGCGCAAGCTTCTTAAGCCCGCGGATGTGATTATTCTTTCCAAAATTTTAGATGCGCAGGCCTTGGTCATCACTTATCTTCAAGAGCGCAGTCTTAAAATGAAAGTCTTTGAAGGTGAGAATGGATATCTTATTTGGGAGGGAACTGCTGAACTTCATCCCGCCATTCCCATCAACGACCAATTGATTCGCATGAGCAGTCAGCTGATGAATGCTTTTGTCGTCGCGATTCCCTATCAGGGATTTCAGACAATCGATGAAACCATCGGAAAAGCAGTTTACGAAGAGGACGGAAAACAATTTGCGCAAGTTTACATCGGAAGCCGCTCTAAAGTTCTAGAAGGAGATGCCGCTCAATGGGTGCAAATCACCGGTGACGTCGGCCAAGCTTTCTTTAGCTCGACCACCAAGGTCACTGTTATTGCGGAAGGTAAAGTCACCGAGATCGAAGGCGACTATGCGACAGTTGAGATTCAGAAATCAAAAAATCTACAAGATCTGAAAGAAAACTCGCTGGTTCGATTTCCGAGGGAGTTGAGTCGTTTGCAAGACCAATACATTTCGGGAGAAAAGCCATCTGATCTGGCGCCAGAATATCTTTCTTCAGAAATGAAAAGTGTGGATGAATTCAAACAAAACCACAACGCCACCTCTTCAACCTTGGTGTGGATCACTTCGATTGCTGGATTTATCCTTCTTGCATTTTAGGCAGAGGACGAAAGAGCTCGCGCAACTCAGGAACCTGCAAAGGCGTCTTGTCATAAGAGGAAATCCAAGTCTCCGGAGTTTCCATGCAAAGGAAAATTTTCCAGTCTTGACTGTGGGCTTTGAAGTTTTGAATCACAAATTGAAACATTTCTTTTCGGATTTCAAGGTCGTAGCGTAATTTACCGCCTTCGCTCGAAAACATTTCTGCCGAAGTGACCCAAGATTTCATACCGAAACGTTCTCTCATCATATGCCGTTGCTCCGGCTGAAAGCGCAAGGCTCCCAATGAAATCACGTGAATTTCGCTCGGTCGAAAGCGCAATTGAATTTCCTGTGCCAATTCGGCGTAGCCGTTTTTCCAGTCAGGATAAAAAATCAAGGGATCAATATGAAAGGCCACCTTGAAGCCTCGATCGGCACAAAGCCGTGCGGCCTGCAGACGTTCTTCTAAGCTAGCGGTGCCCTGCTCTTCTCGGTCAGTCACTTGGCGCGAGTTGATGGACCAGCTGACAACGACATTTCCCGCATGTTCGCAGTCCAAAAATTGTTGAACCTGTGCCGACTTGGTTTTAAATTCCAAAGTCCAGCTGGGATAGTTCCGAAAAAATTCAATCAGCTCTCTCGAATAGAGTGAAATTTCATCCAGGCTGAGACTGTCGATGACCTCGCCTGTGCCTACTCGGTAAGGTAAATTCGGATGAAGATCTGCCATCACTTTCAGTTCCGCCAAAGCCTGATCTAAGTTTGAATACATTTGCATGGTTGGAGTGTTGAGATAACTTTGCAAATAGCAGTAGGAGCAATTCATGTTGCATTGCTGTCCCAAATTCAGAACATAATAGTTGCAACAAGTGAGAATCTTTTTTTGGCTCGCACCCGGACAGCGCTTGAAGAATTGCCCCTCGAAAGGCTTCACATAAAGCAATTTTTTGCTGCGATCGAATTGCTGGGAAGTGAGAGTCCCATTTTGCACGATTGGATTTTCACTGACGAACTCAATTTTGTCTGCCGGAAATGTTTTTTCAATCCGTTTCGCAAGCGCTGAGGACCGCGATTTTTCATCAATCCAAATCCGCTCAAAATGCTGAATCAGCTGAGGAGAAATCATCAGTGCCGAGTCTCCGGTTCCTCGGAAGGATCAACGACCGGTTTCTCCATCAAGTCCTGGACTTTTTGCAGATTTGTTAATGCTTTTTTTAAATCCGAAGCTTGGGACACAAAAAGTTTAAGCTCGATTCCGCCTCGATCCCCTTGCCGCGACCATCTGGCTTGACTAGTTCCTGGCCATGGGAGGGATTTCATCTGATTTCTCAAGATCTGATCACGCTTGAAAGTTTCTGGAAAGCGGAGTTGTTTGAGGAAATCGACCCAGGCTTCGCCAGCTACTTGATCTTGGGAAAGAAAAGTTAAAAGGACTTGTGAGGAAATGGCCTCTGGGCTTTGTCCCATCAGCAGCAATTCAATTCCCAGTTCAAGTGCTTTGACTCCCAAAGATTTGCTCAAATTGAATTGCAAAATGTCGTGAAATAGAAATTTCAATTCAAGATTTTCAGCCGATAAGAGCGGAGCAAGATCTTGTGGATTGATTTTCTTTTGCGCACACCAATTTTGAAAACCGACCGGAGTTTGCAAAAGTGCCTTGGCGGTTTCTAACAATTGATCACCGCAGATCCAATGATACTGAGCGAGCAAAGTTTCAAGCCGGAGCCAGCCAATGTCAGAATTTTTCTGCGATTGAATTTTTTGAATCAGTCGGGCCATCTCAGCGAAGCTCAACTCTGTGTGCAAAGAGCGAAATAATTTGGCAACAGACCCGGCCGCTTCGATCGACTCAAACGAAATGGAGTGATTGAACACCAGCTTTTGTGCAAAACCCGCAAGCACCCAGCCATTCACCGCCACCGCCGGCAGGCCCTCGGGCCACAGATGAAGCGGTTGAAAATCCAAACTGGCATTGCATTGCGCTATTGAGCAGAGCTCAGGCGCAACTTGCGAAAAATCTGTCATAGACCCGGACCTACCATGAGCTTGAAAGCTTGTCATCAAGGGTGATAGTTTCTTTATATGGCAGATTGGCGAGACCGCAGTCAAATCACCGGCGACGTTGTTTTTTTTCGCTACGTCACTCAAGGTATTGAGCAAAATATCGACGAAGTTTTCGTCTGGGATTTGGATAAAACTTATTTAGACACAGCCATCGATTCCTTGTCGGCGCTTTTTCGCACGGCCATGGAGAGAGCCTTCAATAAAAAAAATGTGCCTGGCACCAATACTTTGCTTCAAACTTTGGCGCAAAATTGGCAGGACAAAAAAGGTCAAAATCGATTTCCACTTTATTTTATTTCGGCCTCACCTCCACAGATGGAAGCCCGAATCGCCGAAAAATTTACGATTGATGGAATTCGACCTTTTGGATGTTTTTACAAAGACAATTTGCAAAACCTCACGCCCAAACGCTTTTGGCGTTTGAATAAACAAGTTGGCTACAAGATTCAGGCACTGCTTCAACTGCGCTTGAAATTGAAAGAAAACGTCAAGCAAATCTGCTGGGGAGATGACAGCGAATCTGATGCGGTGATTTACAACTTGTATTCTGATATTTGCGCCCGACGCTTGGGATCTCAGGAACTTCGCAATGTTTTAAAAAACCTCTCTGTGACCGGCGAGCAAATCGATGAAATTCTTTTGCTTCAATCGCAAATTCCTGAAAATGATCCTGTTGAAAAGATTTATATCAATTTAGCCGTCGATACAGATCCAGATTATTATTTGAAATTCGGAAGAAGAACCTTGCCGACCTACAACACATTTCAAGTGGCCTGCGATCTGTTCCAAGATCAGCGCATTCCAGTCGAGGCGGTGGCAACCATCGCCCAAGATATGATTTTCAATTATAATTTCGCCCCCGAAGAGCTTCTGCGAAGTTTCGACGAGCTGATTCGCCGCCAAGTTTTAGGAGAAAGTGCTGTTCAAAGATTGCAGCAGCATTTTGTTGAGAAGGCGATGTTCCCCAATAGCTTCAAGCCAAGTTTGGCACCACTGAAGGAGCTGCTCACTTCCGAAGGAAAAGTTTATTCTTTGGATGGCCATTTCGAGCCTTGGGTGCAGGAGCGAGTCGACTACGTTCACGATTATCGCTAAGCACTGAAGAGAGATTGAAATCGAGAAGAAAAATTAACCGCGGCTAGGGCCAAAGATAATGGCGATTGCCAAAGTAATCAAAAGCGGAACAGCTGCATAAGGAAAAAATGGCATCATCTCGGCACGAACAGCTTTATATTTTTCTTCTTTTGGCAAATTTTTATAAGTATTTTCTGTGGCCATAATTTCTCCTGACCTAAAATTTAGCAATCTCTCACTCGAATTTCAATGGGAATAAAGTCGAGATTGGCGGTCCTGAGAAGGCGCGAAACTCGACTCGGCGGAGGACCTCTAAGAGACATTTCTTGAAGTCTTCGTTTTTCAGTTGCGAAGCGCTGACCTCAGCCACGCTGAGCTTTCCCGTATTTTCAATTGTGAAACTCAAGGCGACTTCGCCTCTGGCCGTTGGTTCTTTCTGCAAGAGCTGAGTGTAACATTTGAAAAAACTGGTGCGGTGATTGGTCACGACAGTGTTTATTTCATCTTCGCCTAAACCCTGACTGGAAGCTGGAGAAGTGATCGCCTGCTTTGCAGTGTCCACGGCTTCCAATGGAGCTTGTGACAGGGAGGAGCCGTTGTAATCTGCTGCCAAAATGCGTTCACCATTTTTAGCGATAAACAGCTCACCCTCACGGCCAAAATTTTCCACTTTCAGACTGCCTCGCTTGAGAATCAAAACGACATGATAACTTTTCTGGTCTTCAATTTTTTCTAAGGTCACCAGAGCATTGTTGAAAAGACGAACTCGAAAAGCACTCTCGAAGCTAATCAAGGCCTCTCCTGTATCCATGGTTTCGATCGAATCAAGATCGTAAAGATCGATTTTTTTAGCCACTAACTCTTTTTGAGTGTAGCCCGAACGTAAAACATAGGTTTGACCGGATTTAGACTCTAAGCGAGCTAAACGAATATCTTTGATGGGCGACTTGGGATGGAGAAAAGAAAAATAAATCGAAAGGCCGACCAGAATAATTCCTAGAATTAAAAAACCATAGACGAGCTGGTTTTTATTTTCAGACATTTTATTTTTGAACGGGAGTTGTGGTCGTCGTGCTGCTCGTTGAAGTCGGAGTGGCAGTCGGGCTCGAAGCATTGACTGGAACTGCCGGAGCTGTGCTCGTTGGAACATTCGAAAGATTGTCGACAACTGAGCTTTGTCGGTTGGCCATGGTGGTCAAGCCTAGGCTTGTCATGGCAAAGACAACAGCCGCACCGCGAGTCAGTTTTTGCGCCAAAGTTGCGCCGCCAGTTGCGCCCAAAATCGAGTTGGAACCGCCACCACCGAAGGCTCCACCCAATCCATCACTCTTCGAGTCTTGTAACAAAACCAAAGCGATCAGGACCAAAGCAGTGATGACATGAATGATAGCAACAAAAGTTTCCACGTAGAGGCCTCCTCGAGACGCATCAATATAGAGAAGCCCGGGTCAAAAAGTCACTTGAAAAGGCAGGGAACTCAGTCAGATAATGCAAAAGGTCGGAGCCTCATTGAACAAAAAAAATCAGCTTTTCTATCGACTCATTTTTATTTTGAGCTTTTTTTTGAGCCTCTCTGTCTCTCTGGCCTTCTCTTTGGAGGTTCGGGCCGAGAAGCTCAGCTTGAAGCAGCTCACAGCCGCGCTCAATCAAGTGAAGCAAATCAACGAGGCCTTTCAGCTTTCTGAAAAATTGACCGAAGACCCATCGGCCCAAGCCAAACTTCTGTTGGCGCCTCCCAATCAAAGCGTGATCAACGATCTGGAATCTCAGTTTCAGCAAGCGAGCAATTTCGTCCGGGGCGAAATCGAAGAGCCACAAACCAAAGATCAGCTGCTGGCTTGCCTGCGGCTTTCTATGCTCGAAAGTCGATCTCTAGCTTTTCAAAATCACTGGTCCGCGTGGCAAAAGCATTTTTCCGTTTGGTTTCAATTTGCAGCGGATTTTCCCTATGAAGAAAGCTCTTCGGCAGGCATTCATTTGGCGCAAGAAATTCGCGCTTTGCTTTTAGATGAATTCGAAAAAACGCAAAAAAAGTTTGCCCGAGACATGGCCCAGCAATCGACGCTGCGCCTTTGGTTTTTCCAAGTGCGTGCGCCCTGGCCTGTGGACCGAGCTCTGATTTTTGAAGCGAAACGTCTCGCACTCCCAGCGGCGCTTTCCTTAGCTGAGGCGGCGGCGCGGGCTTATCAAAAACAGCCCTATCAAAGCACTGAAAAGGTGCTCCGAAGATCCAAGACGAGCGCCAGTTCAGCGGCTGAAAAACTGAAGGCGATTTGGACAGATTCTGACATTTTGCTGATGAAAACCGAGATCACTCGGATCGGGCGGCTCAAACTTCGCTTAGCTGCGGCCGAGTATGAGAAAACTCATCAAAAAGCGGCAGCCTCGGTGCAAGAGTTGACGAAGGAGGGGCTTCTGCCAAGTGTTCCCATCGATTATCTCACAGGGAAGCCGCTGGATTTGACTTCACTGTGAAAACAGTGGGACAAAGCTGCTATGCCTTTTTTAGTTTTTGAAGGTCTGGATGGATCTGGAAAAAGTTCACTGATGTCGGCGCTCG
>JAYUCD010000175.1:0-2970 GCA_043740515.1 Bdellovibrio sp.
TGTCGACCTCGAAAGAGGCAAGGCGTTTCGGCGCTTTGAGCTGCTGGAGTGAAAACAGCCAAACTCTGCGCGGAGCAAGATCAAATAGGGGAGCATAGAAAGCACGACCCGTGCAGAGCTTCCGGGTAGGATCGCTTGAGGTTTGAAGCAATTCAGATCCTAGAGGAATGATCATCCATCGATGCGTCAGTGGGACTGACAAACGAGGACAGAATCCGGCTTATAGCAAGACTGAAGATCCCATTTTACGGCCTCTCAAGTTCTAAAAAATTTGAGAGGCCTTTCTTTTTCTGGTTTTTTTTGGTCTTGAGTTACTTGATTCGAAAATCACCAATCAAGAACTGGATTCCACTTTTCATAATTCTTAGGCGGAGCCGCTACCAAAGAAAATTTAGTGTGTGGCTTGGCGATTTCGCCTGGTGGATCTGGAGTGAAGAGCTCAATTCCACCATGCAGAATAGACTCCATCGAATTGACTTTAATTTCAGAGCCGAACAAACCGAGCTTGGCTTGAATGCCGACTTTTCTCCAGAAGACCGTATTCGTGCGAATCAGTTTGGCGTATTTGCTGTGAATCTGAAGTTGCACGATCCCCATTTGCGCTGTCTTCGACAAACTAATTTTCGAAACTGTTCCTATGTTCAAGCCTCGAAAGGTCACCGAATCACCGGTGCTCACCGACTCGAGATTTGGTGATTCCAAAGTAAAGTGAGCTGAGGATTCCATCGAGTCACTGGCCGTCGCTCCGTCGAGCCCTTTGAATTCGTCATTGTATGCGTTTTCAGGGTTTCCGGGAACGACTGTAATGTAAGTTCCGGTGGTTAAAGTTTCAAGGCCACTGATTCCAGTGAGATTCACCTTCGGTGCAACAACCCAAAACTTGGATCCTTCGACCGCAAACTGCACCGAATCTTTTTGCAAAGTTACAAAGGCAACAACCTCTTTGCTATCTTCCGTCAAAGTGATTTTCTTGACGTTGCCAATGATCACGCCACGATATTTGAGTTTTGTTTTCTCCGCTTGAATATTCGAAGCGTCATCAAAGCGGATCTGGATTGTTGGTCCTTTTTCTTTCATGTACTCGCGCAAAAGCCAACCGCAGATCGATAGCGCGAAGACGGGGAAAATCCAAACGTACCAGCGAGAAGCAGCAGAGCGGACGGTCTGATTAACTGTCTTTGCCATTTTGTTCTTTCCATAAAAGTTGAGGGTCGAAATTGGCGGAAGCGAGCATGGTGAAGATCACGACGAAAGCAAAAAGCAAAGATCCAATTTCAGGCTGCACACGAGTCCAAGCGCCCAACTTCATCATCGCCACCAAAACTGCCAATAAAAAAATATCGAGCATCGACCAACGGCCAATCGTTTCGACAATGTGATAAAGTTTCGTTTTCATTTGGGGATGCTTGAAATTTTTTGCGGTCAGCGAGAGATAAAATAAAATGATCAGCTTCACGACGGGAATGAGCATACTTGCCAGAAAAACAATCAGCGCAATCGCTATTGACCCATCTTCAGCTAAAGATAAAATTCCTCCCCAAATCGTCGAACTGTGAATATTGCCGTAAAGTTCGATTGTCATAAAAGGCAGTAAGTTCGCAGGCAATAGAAAGATCAATGCAGTCAGAGAATAAACGAGAGTGAGCTCCGCCGATTTCGGAGTGAGGCGGTGATTTTTATGTCCGCAGCGATCGCAGTCGATGCTGTGAACGAAACCGTCAGTCACCGGAATCGGGTGGGAACAAAAGTGACAAATAAAATAATAAACTTCCGGTGCAGCCATCCAGAAAATCTTAACTTAAATTGAGCTGAAGGTCATCAGTTTCCGATTTGTCATTTTGACCCTAACGGAGTGCTTGATAGTAAGTTTCGGCCACACTTCGGACCTGAGCACACTGCTCTGGAGAGATCGTAAAACCTGAAGCCATGATGTTTCCGGCAATGCCGGTGTGAGGCAGAAGAAAGAAGTGCCCGAGCTCATGGACAGTGATTTCAACTGCAGAAGGACCATCGAGATGCTGTCGTGCAATCACCGAATGCATCCGGCCAATGTTGTTGGGTCCGTTGAGCCAGGTCCAAGTCAGAGCGTAAAGATTCACTTGGTGAGTCGGCGCAAAGAACAGAAAATTTCCAGCAATGGTAATCGGAAAAGCTTCGTTGCTTTTGCCAAAGCCGTTTGGATTTATTTGATCACCAATTATGCCTAAATCCGCTTCACTTTGAGGTGGAAAATTGATTTTCAAACTGCTAGCAGGAACTTCTAAAAGTTTTCGAGTGCGAAAGCTGACCCGGCACTGACTGTAAACTTGGTTCACTTTCTCAATGAGGCTTCTAACTTTTTCATCCGAAATTTGCTCCTTGCGATCATCTGAAACTAGGTTGCGGAAGTCCAAATTCAGCTCAATCAAAGGCAAAGACTGAGAATCTTGGCCGCTCTTTTGGCTTTGAGCAAATGCCAGAATTCCACCCAAAAAAAGCAGGATCATTAGTGAAAAAAGCCGCAAACTACCCATGCCCAACACTTGAGCAAGTCCAGGGCCGCTGCAAATCAATTGGATTGCAAACGAAGTCAGTGACAGGGGCCCGGTGACTATTTACGCTAACAGGGAGGTTGAGAAATTACATTTTTAGCAGGAAAGAGGGAATCACTAGATGAACAAAATTTTAGGTTTTTTGAGCGTATATTTTATCACCGCAAGTTGTTTTGCTATGAATGGAGGAAGCGGAGTTCTGGCCGATGTGGGCATTTTCAAATTCGACACAGAAACCTCAGGCCTCATTATTGGTACAGGTAAAACGGCGAATACATACTACGATCTGAAGGTCGGTTATGTAACTTCCAGTAATTTGTACCTGGGCGGAATTTATTCAGCCTACACACAAGACAATGGAAGCAATCAACAGCGAAGAACTTTGTATGGACTGACAGTCGGCTATCACAACATGGGTTGGATTTTCGATGGCTCTTAC
>JAYUCD010000176.1:0-16890 GCA_043740515.1 Bdellovibrio sp.
GCTCCGAATTTATCCATGATTTTTTGCTCGATGTGAGCTGGCATTGGACTGGGCATATCGCGGTAAAAATCCCACTTGGCCAATTTGTAGGTCACCAAACACTTTGCCGGAGTCTTCGCATCCCAAGTGATGCTCTTGATATTCTCGTAAACGTCTCTCGAGCCAACAGAGATCATCGGATTGAGGCCCGCCTGCCAAGTAAACTTAATGTCATTGCAAGTGATTTTCTCGCCGTCGCCCCATTTGGCGTCAATCAGCTCCCACACGGCCGTCATGCCTTTTTTTCCGTCCACATCGACCAGCTTAGCAGCTCCATTTTCAAGCGAAGGAATGCTTTTCGCGAGCTGAGGAACCCATTTCCCATCCGGAGTCAGGATCACCATCGAGCGCACAGTCAAATTCGACATGTACAAAGTGGCTGCCATCGTTCCGATCATGGGATTCAAGCTTTCGAATTCTTGCGTGATGCCAATCTTCAATTCATCATTGGTTGGCAGAGCCAAAGTGACAACTGAGAAAGCGCTACAAAAGAGAAAGCCAGTGGCCAGTAAGCCAAGGCGTAAAGAAAATCCTCCAGAAAAGCAGCTTCGCAAATTCGTGTTCAGACCGAGATTTTGTTTCAAAATGTCTTCCTCCTGTTATGGGACTGGGGCCAAATGATCCCCGGAAGAAGGACACTACAGAAATTGTGCCAATACAAAAAAAATGCTCGATGCGGTGGTTTTAAGACTCGGAGTGTTGCACTCGCGGCGAGTGTTCGACGGCAAGCTTGGCTGGAGCTGGATTCAGTTTATTGGCGCGCAGATAGCGCAATACCGATTCGACCACTTGGTCACCGATGCTAAATTGAGAGCCGAAATTTTCAATAAAATAAATCAGCCGGTAGGTCACCCAAGACTCGGTGATCTCTGACATCAGAACGACCGGCTCGGGCCAACTGCGAATGCTTTTAATCTCGCTCAGACTCTCAATCAAAACCTGCTTCACCAGCTGGGAGTCTTCGTGATGAGCCAAGCGAAAATTTTGACTGCGGATGATCGGCTGATCCGTCCCGGAAAAATTAGCGATCTGCGAGTTGGCTAAAAATCGATTGGGTAAAATGATCAGCTCTTCTGTCCAGCCAGCCAGCACCGTGGCTCGCCAAGTGATCTCTTTGACCTGACCCGTGGTTTTAAGCGCACCGCTTGTGACTTCCAACCAGTCGCCGATATCGAAGGCCTTATCAACTTGCAATGAAATACCAGCAAATAAATTTCCCAAAGTGTCTTGCAGGGCCAATCCAAGAATCACCGAAAAGGCCGCTGATGTCGCGAGCAGGGGAGCGACCTCGAAATTAAACACCGAAGCTGCCACCCAAAGCGCCAACATCAGAGAGAGAACCAGCGAAAAAATATTCACCACGAGCAAAGGCACACCGTGCTTCATCGAGCCGAGAAAAAGATATTGCAAAATAATCAGACGACAGGCCTTCACAAAAACCGTCATTCCCCAGAAAAGACATGCGATCGCCACATAAGGCAAAGCTCTTTGCAAAGTCGAATTCTCAACCACTTGATGCATCATCGTGAAGGTCGAGAACCAAACCAAGAAGACCAAAAAATGGCGCATCAAATTCTTAAAGTGACCCTTTAGATTTCGATGGCGCTCATCGGAAACCGCTTGCAAGAAAACTTTGTAAAAGACCCAAGCCAGGAGCATCAGTGAACAGAGAATAAAAAAAGGCTCGACGTCCAGGAGCTCATAAAGGTGTTTGGTATTGAGAATCTTATCGCCGTTCATGGCTCGATTGTCCGATCGCCCGATACCTAATGGCAAAGGCTTCGCTCAAAAATTCTCAGACCACGACCAAAGTCAGGAAAAGATCGCAAATTTTGAAAAATCTGCGGAAGCCCTTTAATTCTTTGGTCATTGCGCCGAAAAGAGACAGATAGAAGATCGTTAAAAGACTGATCAAAATCAGTGGGAGAAGCTTGCATGAAAAATATTATCGTTTGGAGTTTGTCGATTTTACTGGGGATGGAGCCTGCTGTTTTCGCAGCCGGATCAGGCAACACAGCCAATGCAAAATCAGTGAAATCATGGATTGAGCAAACCCAAGTCACAAATCATTCCGTGAGTTTGCAAGAGATTCTTAAAAACTCGCCTGATCTGCCAAAAGAAGTTCGAGCCCAAATAGAAACTTATTTAAAAGACAACAAGGCCAATCCTAATTTCAAGTTGCCAAAATTTGCTGTGAGCAAATACAAAGACTCGACAGGAAACGAAATCTACAAATTGCAAGCCGTGGAAAATGGACAAGCAGTCGATCTTGAAATTGTTGGCCGAGATGACATTTTTATGAAAATCAACGGCACTTCATTTTCAAGTGCAGACATGCGATCCTTCCCAACAGTCGTCGATAAAATGAAGGCCCCGGCAGCCCGCAGCTCACTGCTGTCGGCTGAGCAAATCGCCAAACTTCCTCACGCTCAACAAGTGCAATATTTTAAACAATTGCGCCAACTGCTTGAATCCATGGAAGCCGTCCAGCAATCTCGCGGCACAGTCAAAACCTCACAAAATGATTTCAATAAATGGAACGCCATCGTTGAATTGCTTGCACTTTCCCAAACGGAAGCTTTCGCCAAGCCACCCCAAAAAAGCAGTTCGCCAAAACAAGATTCAGATTCTGATAAGGACCAGAGTTCAGGCTCAGATGCATCATGTATCGCTGGCGGATGGGCACCTCAAGTTGTTTTTGACAAGGCCACTCAACGCTTGAAATGCGGCAGTGATGGCAGCGGAAGTGTAAAAACAGATTACCGCGGATCTTGCGGAAAGAATGAATTCAACTGTAATCCAGCGCTCTATGGGAGCAACTCATTCTGCATTCCCGCAGCTCGAGACACAACTGCGCGTTGCAATGAAAAAGTCGGAGCTAGCAAAAAAGATATTCCGGACGTCAGTCAGAATCGAAAAGAATTCGATGATCTGAAAAACGCTGCAAACGCTCAGGCCATGAAATTACATGAAATCTGCGGTCACGCGGAAGAACAAAAACCGGGCTTAAAAGAAGATCAAGTCGACACTTGTGTCAATTTCGAAGCTCGTTGGGAAACAATCAAAGGTTGGGATTGCGCAAAGCCAGACTTTGCCAGCCAGTATCCGAAGGTTTGCCCAGCTGATGGAGGCAAAGACGGTGGCAAGTCCGACGGCAAAGTCGATGGAAAGCCTGAAGCTCAAACACCTGGTGTTGTGACTACTCCGGCTGCGCCTGCAGCTGCGAAAGATGCACCTTGCGACAAGCTTCCAGACAACATGAGCTTGACGCAAAAAGAATGTGCTGGTGGAAGTGCAGTCCTCGATGGACGCTGTTATGCCGGTGCTGAAAAGAAGGAAGTTTACCTGTGTCACTGCGACAACGGCGGACCTGTCTCAGGAAAAATGATCTGCGCTGGAAGCTCGGCTAATGGCGATAAATCCTCAGGCAGCTCTCGTCATTCGAAAAAATCATTGGAGGAAAAAGGCTTTCTCGAGAAGTATGGCCTCGGTATTGGCTTAGGAATTGTAGGTATCATGGCTTATTATTTCCTCAACAGGTCAGCAGTACGTGAGCAAGCCAAAATCGTAAATCCCCAGCCACAAAATCCTCCTGTTGCACCGCCGTTTACTCAGCCTCCTCAGGCGCCTCCAGCGCCACCGGCTCGTGCGACGCAGTAAGTAGGCAGCGGGAATTGAGAATTTTGAATTGAAGTGGAAAGACTCGACATCGGTCGAGTCTTTTTTTTGCTTTTTTCACAAACTTAACAAGTCCCATAAATTCTTGGTCTGCTATAATGAGGATATGGAAAAATCAGTTGAGAAGTTCGAGCAACCTCTGACTCCTATCGATTCCGAAATCCCTATTTCGGAGGTAGATCTTCCCCAGGTTGATTTGCGAAAATACTTTCAAAAAATACCTGAGATGGCCGAGCAGGGGACGACGAGTTTTCGCCGTGGTCCTCGTTCTCGTGCCGATCGAAAAACAATTGCTTGGTCTTTAACCGCCGCTGTTTTGGATTGTTTGCTTTTGATTTCAGTCAGCTGTTTTTTGCTGGTCGCATTTTCCTTCTTGGTGAAAGCTCATTTGTCTTTGGTCTTTCAAATTCTTGGCAGCAATGCTTTTGAAATGGCTTGCGCTTTGATGGCGGGGCTCTCGCTGCTCTATTTGGTTTTGTTTCGGGTCTTCTTGGGCTTTACAGTCGGCGAGTGGGCTTGCAGTCTTCGAGTCGGCAGTCTGAAGCAAAGATTGCATCCGTCTTATTCCCTGCGAGTGCTTGCACGTACAGCACTTATTTTTGCAACAGGAATTTTCACTTTGCCTTTGTTTTCCTTGCTGATCGGTAAAGATCTGCCCGGCTTATTGACTCGGGTGCCGCTCATCGAATTGGAAGCCGATTTGAATTCAGCAAAGAGCCAAATAAAGGGCCCAGCAAAAAAATCTTAAAGTTGCCAGCGACTTAAAATTTCAAAATGTGAAGTCTGCGGAAATTGATCGACAATCGACAATTGCTCGATTCGATAACCCAACAGATGAAGTTGTTTCGCATCCGCAAGAAAAGATTCCAGGTAGCACGACATATAAATAAAATCCTGGGGTCGATCAGCTGGCTGCATTTCCTTCAGGGGCAGCAGAAAATCTTTAAGCCCAGGGCGGGGCGGGTTGACCAGCACGCCTTCTTGTTTTTGAAAGCGATGCCGCTTTTGAATTTGAAAATCTCCCTGGAGAAATGAAATTTTATTTTGAAATTCTGGATTCTCTTGCAAGGTATTTTGCAAGCACTGCAAAGCTAGAGGATCTGATTCCAAAGCCAAAACTTTGGCTTTCTCAGCAGCCAGTGGAAAAGTCAAATTTCCTTGGCCACTTCCGAACTCCACCCAGTCTGCGGATTTTGCATTTCTGAAAAAACCTTGGAGTTCGCGGATCAAAGCCTGATTGGCTGAATCCCCCGCTTGAGAAAAACTGCCAACAAAAGAATTCAAATCGATGGATTTCTGGCCTGCCCAAGTTCGAGTCCAGTGGCGCGGCATAGGCTCAGTGAGCTTGAGCTCAGCTGACAACTTTTTTCTTTTCTGACCGATTTCCACAGAGGCGAGCTTCATCAGCGCCTGCAGACTTGTTTTTTCCTCAAGCAAGCTTTTGACATCCAGATTGGCAAAATCCAGCCACAAGCCTCGTTCCCCACTGGGCGAAACGCGAAGGCGGATCGAGCCTTTGTTTTGAATCGGGAGAGGAATCTTTTTTAGATCCTGAAAAAACTCGAACAAAGCGGGTGACATCTGCAAACAGCTTTCAACTTCAAAAATCTGTTTTTTTCCGGCTTGGTAGAATCCATAGCGGCCAGAATCATAAATCAGGTCGACTCGGTCACGAATTTTTGAAAAACTGGGGGAAAGAAAGCGAATCTCTTGGGGAAAAGAAATCAGCGAATTCTGAAGAGCCGACTGCAAGCTCTTAATCTTTTTTGTCTGTTGTTCAATTGCAGAGAGCTGAATCCAAGTGCAAATCCCGCAGATATTAGAGTGCGGACAGTGGAGCAAAGCAGCTTCTTTCATCTTTGATCACATGATCACTCTCTTCATGCAAATCGCGCTCGGTGAAAGCCAAAGTGATGTGCGGATAGAAGTGCTCAGCCGCAAATTTTTCGCTTCCGCCTTTTTTATGGTAGCGTTCCAGAATATCTTCTCTGATTTTCAGTAAGTTCGCCGATTTCGCCACCACAAAATAAGCTTTCATCGCCTGTCGATTGCTGACCTCAGCAACGCAGACAAAAGCCAGATCTGATTTCTGGATTTGATCTTTTTCAGCAATTTCGTTGATCTCAGCCATGCTCAAGTATTTTTTTAAGATTTCATATTCAGGAGGAGTGATCACCGTGATATGTGCCTCGCCGCGATTCTTCAAATCCGGAGGAAGCTCGGCGGTCAGCGACTCGCGAAGTTGTGAAACCGGTTGGTAATTGAGACTCATCACCAAATAATTGCTGTGGGCTTCGAAAGGTTTTTCTTTCAAATCCTGCAGATTGAGTTGATAGGCTCCGTGCATGTCCTTCTGCTTGTGTTGATTTTTCTTGGTACTTGTGGTGCATGCCGTGATAAAAATCAGGACCGTCAGCAGCATGTGTTTTCGGCTTGAAAATTTGACCAGATCGAGAGCTTGAGCAATAGTGTGTGAATTCATATAAGGTGGTTTTATGGGAAGCTGGTTGAAACTTCAATGGAAAATTGTCTTGCTGTCGCTTGTAATCCTGATCTCGGCCTTGGGACTGGATGCCTGTAAAAATTCTGCAAGCCTCGAGCGAAAGCCGGCTCAGGAGGCGGCAAAACCAGCTCCAGCCGCAGAACTGAATTATTCGACTTTGCCTCAGGATCCAAGATTGATTCAAAATAAGAAGCAGCTGACCTTTGAAGGTCCACGAGCCGGAGAAGGCTATTTCAGTGCGGACGGCAAAAAAATGGTGTTCCAATCGGAGCGCTATCCAGGCAACCCTTTTTACCAGATCTATGTGATGGATTTGCTCTCTGGAAAATCCCAGCTTGTTTCGACCGGAAAAGGCAAAACAACCTGTGCTTGGATTCATCCCAGCGGCAAGAAAGTTCTTTTTGCCAGCACTCATCTCGATCCAGATTTTTCCAAAAAAGTTCAAGCCGAGTACGACCAGCGAAAATCTCCTCAGAAAAACAAATACTCTTGGAGTTTCGATGAGACTTTCAATCTTTTCGAAGCTGATTTGAATGGCAAGCATTTGAAGCGTCTGACCAAATCCAAAGGCTACAACGCTGAAGGGGATTACTCGCCGGATGGAAAGCAGATTGTTTTTGCGAGCAATCGCTCAGCCTACAGCGAGACGGCGATGGAACAGATGAGTGAAGAAGACAAAAAGATCTTCGACAACGATCCTTCTTACATGATGTCCATTTACATCATGAACTCGGATGGCAGCAATGTGCGACAGCTAACTCACACCAAAGGTTACAACGGCGGTCCATTCTTCAGTCATGATGGCAAAAAAATCACTTGGCGGCGATTTGCTCCGAACGGACAAACAGCCGAAGTCTACACGATGAACACCGACGGCACGGAAGAAACGCAAGTCACTCATCTTGGTGCAATGTCTTGGGCTCCATTTTTTCATCCCTCCGGCGATTATTTGATTTTCACCTCAAACGTCTTGGGATTTTCCAATTTCGAATTGTTCATGGTTGATGCCAAGGGAACGAAAAAGCCCGTGCGCGCCACTTATCTTGAAGGCTTTGACGGGTTGCCTGTGTTCTCTCCTGATGGATCAAAAATTTCCTGGACCAGAAAAGATGAAAAAGGTGAGTCACAAATTTATTTAGCCGATTGGGATGACCAAAAAGCGCGATCTCTTTTGGGAATCGACAGCAAAACTCCAGAAGTTAAATCCTTAGCCAGTCAAGAGATCAACGCCAAGGACGCAAAGGTCTGGGTCAGTTATTTGGCCTCAGAAAAAATGGCAGGTCGATTGACCGGATCGGCAGAAGAAAAAATCTACACCACAAGGATCGCCGAGGCCTTTCAGCAGCTCGGCTTGATTCCGGCCGTCGGAAACAGTTTTCTCGTTCCCTTCAATTTCACGAGTGGAGTGGAGCTGGGACCAGAGAACCGTTTGAAGATCGGCGAAACAGAGGGAAAAGTTTCCGAAGATTTTATTCCCTTGTCTTTCTCAAAATCGGGAAAATTCGAGGGCTCGCCGGTGGTCTTTGCGGGCTACGGAATGATCGCACCCGCCACCGAATCACAAACCGCCTATGATACTTTTAAAAATATCGACGTGAAAGACAAGTGGGTGCTTGCCTTCCGAGACATCCCAGAAAAAATCAGCAACGAAAAGCGAATTCATCTCAATCTCTACTCACGCATTCAGCACAAAGCTCTGGTCGCCAAAAATCAGGGCGCTCTTGGCCTGCTCTTGGTCAACGGTCCTAACTCTTTCTCGCAAAAATTAAGCAAGCTTCGCTATGACGGTGCTCTTTCAGAAACTTCGATCCCTGTGATCAGCATTTCCAATGCCATGGCAGATTTGCTGGTTCGAGACAGCGGAAAAACTTTGAAGCAATGGCAGGATGAAAACGATGTCGGCGAAATCGTCACGGCCGATCTTCCGAAGGCGAAACTTGCGGCCCAGGTCGATTTGATTTTGAAACGCTCAAGCGGAATTAATGTGGTCGCAAAGCTAGCGGTCAAGTCAGCAAGATCCAGCGTCCTCGTGGGCGCTCACGGTGATCATCTGGGCCGAGGAGAAATGGGCAACTCTCTGGCGAAAAACGGGGAGCAAGGGCAAGTTCATTTCGGAGCCGATGACAATGCCTCAGGTGTTGCCGGAGTGATGGAAATCGCCAAGTCTTTATCAAGTCAGGCTCACAATCACAAAATCAAGCTGAAACAAAATCTCCTTTTTGCCGTTTGGTCGGGAGAAGAAATCGGTCTACTTGGCAGTTCGGATTTCGCAAAAAATCAGAAAGAGCCCATCACCGCCAATCTCAACATGGATATGATCGGCCGCTTGCAATCCTCTGTGGTCATTCAAGGAATTGGCTCGGCCAAAGAATGGAAATCCGAATTGGAGCGGGTGGCGGCGCGATCTGAAGTTCCCTTCACCGAGCAAAGCGATCCCTATGTTCCTTCGGACAGCATGAGTTTTTACATGAAAGAAATTCCGAGCCTGACTTTTTTCACTGGGTCACATGCCGAATACCATTCGCCCAGAGATACAGTCGAGACCATCAATTTTTCAGGCCTGGTGAAGGTTGCCAACTTGGTCGAGCAAATGACTGTGGATCTCGCCACTTCGCCTGCAAATTTGACTTATCAAAAGGTTGAAAGTTCGCACCGGAAATTAGACGGGCGCGGATTTCGAATTTATTTGGGAACCATCCCCGATTACACGCAAGAAGGAATCAAGGGAGTCAAAATCTCAGGTACTTCTAAAGACAGCCCAGCCGAAAAAGCCGGATTGAAACCAGGCGATGTGATCGTTGAGCTGGCGAACTCAAAGGTTGAGAATCTCTATGATTATGTCTACTGCTTGCAGGCGATGAAGGCTAACGAGGAGACGTCAATCAAGGTGGACCGAAAAGGAAAAGTGATCCAACTTAAAATTTTGCCATCTCTGAAGGAATAAAAAATCTCGGCAAGCCATGGCCCGCTTAAAAATTCATTTCGAGATTTGGACATCGCTGAGCTAAGAAGGTCTTGAGCTCAGCATCTGAAAAACGAAAACTTGTGTTGCCAGAAGCGCTTGCTAAAAAAAGCTCGCGGTTCACAATATCACAGGTTTTTCCCAGATGATCAGTGAAGCGAGATATTCGAGCGGGCTCTGTGCTTGGATCATGATCCATCGTAAATCCCAAATCTAAATACAAAGTTTTCACATGCGAAAATTCGACTCCGCCCTGATTGGACGGGGAGACTGTTTTGGCTTCGCTCACCTTCCCGCCTTTCATCCCAATTACTTGAGTCTGAGCGAGCGAGTAATGAATCTCGAAACCTGGAGTCGCTAACTGAAGCACCGATCGGTCTTTCAAAAGCTTCATTTCCAGAGGTCTCTGCCTCGGGAAAAAAATAAAGACCCGAGCCCCCGTAGTTCCAGGTCCTTCTTTCGGACTGTAAGAATTAAACACCATAAAAGTTCCATTTGAGCTGCTTAAATAAGAACGATAAACAAAGTTATTAATCTCAAAGGGGTCCACATTCAAAAAACACAAGCCATCGGCAGAAAGCAATCGCTGGTAAGAAAAGGCCCCAGCTCTTGTGAAGTATTCCGAGCAACCAGTGCCTTTCCCAGGAAGGGATTCAATACCAGGATTTGGCGCGATTTGAGCGCTTGCAGAAATCGAAAAGCAGGAAAAAAGGAGAATCAAACTGATCGAAAAACAGGGAAATTTTCCTGGCAGAAAATTGAGCTTCATCTTGTACCCGATCCTTAAGTGTTGTTTTAACGCTAGCAGGCCAAATAGAAGAGGGAAATAAGCTAGATTGAATTTGGCCTAAGGTCTAAGGAAAAGAGAGAATCAAAGCCTCTCCAAAGTCCGACTGATAAGTTATATTATGTAACTTTAAATTGATGGTAACTAAATGGGGGGCTATTCGAAGACCCATTCTTTGAAACCTTTTTTGATCGCAGATTCCAAAGATGTGCGATCAATTTCAAACACATTGGCTCGACCGGTTGGGGTTCCACAAGCTTGAATGTGCATCAATCCATCAGGCTTATTCTCAGAGCTGTAAATTTGAATGCCATCAAGCTCTTTTTTCATTTCAGCCACAGGCACGGGCTTTCCCACTCCACACTGAAGGCCGCCGTCGTATTTGAAGACTTTAATTCGTGCTGAGGGCGAAGTCGTTGCCTGAGCGCTGGCTGTTGCAATGGCTTTTTCATCCATTTTTTCAATCCTTTGACTGCGGCAATTTCCGGAGGTGCATCCAAGCCCGAGAGAAGTCAAAATCCACAGAGCACTTAAAACTTTGCTATTTTTCATCAAGTTCTCATCTCAAGTAAGGGATTTGTTGGGGCAATTTCCAACCGATTTCCATTCCATAAAGGTTGGCTTCGTTTGAGATAAAATAAACGCGGTTCGATTTTTCATCGACTCTGGGCGGGGACAAAATCCCACGGCCTGGCTCAAAAGAAGAAATCAACTTTCCGTTGGCAGCATCTAAAATTCGCAGCGAACCTTGAGACTCGCCGAAAATAATCAGACCATTGTAGAGAGAAGCCGAAGTCGCAATCCCCTCTTTCAAAGTATAGGTCCAAACTTTCTCACCCGTCTCTTTGTTCAAGGCAGCGAATTGACCGTTGGTCGTGGCAAAGTACAAACGATCTCCCGAAAGTAAAATCGAGCCGTAACCACCGCGGTCCGAACGCCAAACTGATTCGCCGGTCCCGGCTCGCAAACAATAAATTTGATCATCAAAACCAAGCACATAAAGATAATCATTTTCGATCAAGGGATCGCTGTCCAAATCACGAAATTTCTTATTTCGGCTCAGTTGTTTTTCCCACTTCACAGCGCCGTTGCTGGCGAGAAGAGCAACGATCGATCCATCACTGAAGCCGACATACAAAGTTCCATTGCGAAGGGCTGGTTTTGAGCCTCCACGAATCGAAAGACTGGATGGATCCTGGCGAGAGTATAGCCAAAGCTGTTTTCCAGTGGCTGCATCCAAAGCATACAAAGTGTTATTTCCAGTCAACAAATAGAGCACGCCTTCAGCAAGCAAGGGCTCCGACAAAGATTCAGTCCGAGTGGGGAAAGTCCAAAGAATTTTTCCGTCGCTCGCTTGAATCGAATAAAATTGCCCGTCACTTGCGCCAACAAAAAGACGATCATTGATGATCGCAGCTGAAGGCTCTGCACCGTTCAGTATTTGCTGTCGCCATTTCAGCGAGCCGGTGTCGCGGTTGTAAGCGCCAATTCCATCGATTCCGTTGGCCGCAACCACCAAATTTTTGAAGATCAAAGGCTGCATGCGATTGATTTTGCGAAAGCCCAAATTATCTTTTTCAGTCATCCGCTGAACCCAAAGTTTTTTGGTCTCAAAAACTCGCTTGGTAGACACGTCTTTGTGAGTACAACCCAAACTGGACAACAGGCTCAGTGTGATACTCACCAAAAAAATAAATCGAGTCATCCATCGCCCCATATTTTCTAATTCTTCTTCGTCACGGGCATCAGCCGCAAATATTTTTCCGCAGCCTTCGCAGCTGAAGAATCCTTGTCATCAGTTTTAACTTCCGAATAAAGTTTTTGCGCTTTATCCAAATCTTTCATCGACTCGTAGCAAAGCCCTTGCTTCAATTTAACCGAAGGGTAGAGAGATTTTGCCGCTGACTTGGCCAAAACTTTTTGCCAAGTCCCGACCGCAGCGCTGCAGTCATTCTGATCCGCTTGCACAGTTCCAAGTTGACTTAAAACCAAGCCTGACAGCAAGTCATTTGATTCAGACTGTACTTTGCTCAAGGTCTCCTGAGCCGCAGGAAGTTTTTTGTATTCCAACTGCACATCAGAGAGATCCAGAGCCGCCATCTTCGCAGCTTTGGTTTTCGGTGAGCTTTCGATAAAACTCATCACATCCGTCGCGATGGGACCATAATCCTTGTCGAAATCCCCGGTGGCTTTGTCGGCAACTTTTTCAGCGGTTTTGTCTGCAGTTTTTTCAGAATTATCAGCCGCTGCCTTTTTCTTTTTTGCATCCGCCAAAGCCTTAGCCGGTGCCGCCGCGGCCTGGGCTGCCGTTGCAAAAGTCGTCTTCTTCTCAAATAACTTTTTTTCCAAAGGATAAAACTTGGCTTGAGAATCTGCCTCGGATTTCTCATCCAAATAAGTCTTGCCCGTGATTCCCGCACCAATCACCAAAAAGGCAATCAAAGCCGCTCCAAGCATTTTTGAATGTTGAGTGCTCCATTTGAAACCCTTGACTAGCTCCTGCTGAAATTTGTCAGGTGATTTCAAATCTTTTTTATCAATCTTCGTCTCAAATCGTTTGTTCATTCACAGCCCTTTTTTCTTTTTTCAAAAATAAAATACAAAGCCAGCTCAGCATTCAAACTTTTCTGAAAATTCAGAAAAAAGTGTCAAGCCAAGCAGCTCTGAGGTCAAGTCTTTAGAGGTCAATTGGCGAGCTGAAAAAACAGCTTAGCGATTGGTCACTTCTTTCAAAGTGGTGAAATTTCGACTGCTCTTGCCCTGATGCCGCTGCTTCAATTTGCCGATGGTCAGGATTCGCTCTTCAGCCAAGCGATCTGCCGCCAAATGAGTCCCAATGCCATCTCGTTGAGCAATTTCAAACACCTTCATGCAGTTGTCATACACTTTGCGAGTCTTATCAAAGGCCCGCTCAGGCGAATAGCCTTCAAGCTCGACAAATACATTCATCAATCCACCCGCATTAATCACATAATCGGGAGTGTAGAGAATCCCAATTTCTCGCAACTGATTCCCGTGTCGCGCTTCGGCGAGCACATTGTTCGCACCACCAGCGATCACTTTGGTTTTCAATTTCAAAATCGAAGTGTCATTGACAATCGCACCCAGGGCACAAGGTGCAAGCACATCGCACTCAGTGAAAAGAATTTCCTCTGGAGAAACGGCTTTCACTTTGAACTGATCCACATGCTTCTTCATTTTCTCAGGATCAATATCAGAAACTGTAATCACAGCGCCTTCTTCAACCAAATACTTCACAAGATTACTGCCGACATTGCCAAGACCTTGAACCGCAACCCGAACCCCTTTGAGCGAGTCTGTCTTGAGCTGCCACTTTGCTCCAGCCTTGATTCCCATCAACACACCATGAGCCGTATAGGGAGAGGGATCCCCAGAACCACCAAAATCTTTCGGAATCCCCGTCACAAAGGGAGTCTCCATAAAAATATATTCCATATCCTGCACCGACGTTCCAACATCTTCGGCCGTAATATATTTGCCATTCAAAGAATTCACAAAATGCCCAAAAGCCCGAAACAAACCCTCAGATTTCTGAGTTTTCGCATCACCAATAATCACAGCCTTGCCACCACCCAAATTCAAGCCAGCCGCAGCAGCCTTGTAAGTCATCCCTTTCGAAAGCCGAAGCACATCAACCAGAGCCTCATCCTCACTCTTATAATTCCACATCCGAGTCCCACCAAGCGCAGGTCCCAAGGCCGTATTGTGAATCGCAATGATCGCCTTCAACCCAACAGAGGCATCATGACAAAAGACAACTTCCTCATGCCCGCCATGTTTCTCAATCAACTCAAATGTCATGGAATACCTTTCCTAGGGTGCCTTCCCTTTTTTGGTAGCAATATCGCGTCAAAGAGCCCGCGACCTTAAGATCATGTGACGAGAGTATTTGCTCGGCTCGCTAGGAAAATCAAGCGAAGAAGTTTGGGGCGTTGCTCCTGCTCGATTGCTGAGCAGGAGAGCCCCATGAATTTATTGGAAGTGCAACTTCAGGTTAGAGTAAATTATCAAATCCAAATGATTTTTTACGAAGAAGCTGGCGATAGTTCCGACTGTGCCTTTGACATACACCACCCGTCGGTAATCTGCGGCGGCCACCACAGTGCTAGAAATATTGAAGTTTGGCGTTGGGCTGGTACAGGTTGGATCAGATGTCATGATCATGGTGTCCGAAGAATAATTTAGTGCAAAACCCAGATCTCCAGCCGCCATGATCGAACCAAAGGTTCCCCGGTCTGAAAAGTTTGGTCCGGAAGGGAAAACTTCTAAAGGTATACAAGCGCCCCCTGAAATGTAGAGGTCGGTCGAGCTGAGCGGACCTCCTTGATTGATTGGCGCCACGTTTATCGCAGTTGGATTAACTAAATTGCTCATGGTTGGTCTGTAAGTTGTGGCTGCTTTTACCACCGCTCCTGTGGAAGAGGCTGCGAATCCAGAGAATGCAGAGCCCGCTTTTATCGATAAGTTAAAAGGGACATTTGTATCAGGAGTCCCCATCAAGTTACCCAAGCTGCTGGTCGGCGCTCCAGTGCATAACTTGTCTGTAATGGGATAAATATCGAGTTCGCTGCTAACGACTCCGGTAAGATTCATTGTATTGGTGCCCCCTCCTGCTAAAAGAGGCATGCCTGCTGCATCTTGGAATTGAAGCAAAAGAGTTTGGCACTTATACGCCGAGAAATAGCTGCTCAAGGTTACAGTCTGAGCCGTAATGGGATCGACAACTGCAACTTTTGAAATGCTTGCGGGTGTCGAAGAATTGACGATTCCAAAATTAAAGATTCCCGAGGCAAGCCCAGTCGAGGCGACCGATAAGCTATAGGAAGAAGCTATCACATTACTCATCTTCACATACATTTGAAGTGTATTGCTGCTGACGGGCGCGGACGAGCCGTTTGCATGCAAAATACTCGTGCAACTAGGGTCTGAAAAAGTATTTGTAGCTCCTGTAAAATTAAAACTAACGGTAATCGAAGTTGAAACATTTGCATCATTATTGGCAGCATCTTTAACTTTTACAATCATTGGTACACAGCTGGTATTGTGATAGTTCGGCAGAGAATCTTGAAAATAAACACTGAGATGATGAGGAGGCCCCGCCGAAATTCCACCCGGGAAATTCCAGCTGTCCAAAAATAATCCGCGAGCGAGCAGGCCGCCCGACTTTGCCGGGCAAATAACAGCTGACACGCCAGTATTCCCATCCGCCGCGCTGATATTGCTGGTGATCGTGACAGTTCCATCAGCCGCGAGTGCCGCAGATCCTGCGGCAACAAAACCGTAGGCCCCTGCCGCAATTGCTGGGCAACTGGGATCCTCCAAGCGAATTTTCGTGGCGCTGACTCGTTTGTAAAGTTGAAAGCTATCCACCTTTTGTTCAATACCAGGCAAGACTTTCGCAGTGAGTTTACGCGGATCGACCGAGTTGTCGACCGCAACAGCTTGGCCTAACATGGAGTTGCCGGCTGCAGGTTGCAGCTGGAACGGCACGCGAAATCCAGCGGCCGAATCGTTACCGTTTCCGTCAATAAATTTGCTATCAGCAGAGAGCCAAGCCGAATTGAGGTTTGCAGCAGTTGTAGCTGTTCCATTGCAACTCCCAGTTCCAGCAGTTGCTCCCCCGTAAAAATAAGCGCTAGCGTAGGGAGTCGTGGAATTAAACAGTGTCGCCTTTGTCGGTGGAATATCGGCTGGACTTACGGAATTAATTGGCGTCAACAAAGTAGTAGTCGAAGGATATTGAAAAATATTTGCAAACGGACCTGCCATGTTGACTTTGCAAACAGGCAAACTTCCCACGCCCGTGCTGTCGCCAAAAAATCCCCAGACAAAATAAGCTGGATCAGCAGCCATAAATGAAGTTGTGCCATTGTTCATTTTCTTTTCATTACGGACCGGAACCAGTGCTCGCACAACATGCGGATAAACCAAAGCATTCGAGTTCGGGTCAAACTGTGGCGAGTCCAAACTCACGGGACCACCGAAAAGAGTCGCCCCTGTGGCGTGCATTTGGTATTCAAACGGCACATCGGTGAGCATGAAAAAAGTAAACCAACCGTTGAGAATAAAATCTCGGTTGATGATCATTTTTGGTTTTCCGGCAGGTGGCGCAAAAAGCATGTTCACAGTGCCAGTTGGTCCCCCCGTTGCTGAATCAAAATAACGGCCCATGACTCGGCCACTGGCTATTTGGATGCCTTGAGAAATAGAAGAAATAGCGATCGTGACAGGTTCCACCGCTTGCGAGAGAGACCTGGTGGAATCTCCGTAATAAAAGGTCATCGCCTGGGTTGTCGAATTTTGATAAACCGCTAAGACCTGAATCATGCGGCTCTGGCCAATCGGAACTTCGATATCAAACGAAGCTGGAGCTGCCGGAGTTGTGGAGCAATCGTGACAAGAGTCCCAGCTGTAAATGATCGGCTGAGCGATGTCGCTTCCAGTGATGTTGATCGAGACGTGACCCAGCTGATCGCCGGTAGCAAGCGCTTGCGAGCTCACAGAATTGGAAGTCATGAAGGCAGGTACTTGAATGCGGATTGTTGAAGATTCAACAGAGGCGCGAGTGCAGCCGACGAAACTCAGACTTGTGAAGCAAGTCAGAATCCAACCTATCCATGTCATTGAGCGCATGCAAAACTCCTTCGAAGCGTTACATCAGCTTTTCGGAGTAATGAAGTGTCAGCTTGAATAATTCTCAACTCGAGTCGAGTCCCTGCCGTTTGGGTGGCCAGCCTCACTCAACCTTAGCATTCCAGTTGCAAATTGAGATTTATTTACCCAAAACAAAATTTTAAAAGCGCAGAAATCGCCAGTAAATTCCACAGGCGAAAATCAAGCCACCGATGGCCATGAGAAAAAAGCCGACCCGATTGTACAAAGTGGCTGCCTTGAGTTGCT
>JAYUCD010000177.1:0-9955 GCA_043740515.1 Bdellovibrio sp.
TTGGTGGTTGGGATTTGCACCTCTCAACAATCGAAAATTCAAAGAAATTAATCAAGCTCTAAGAATGAAAAGTGATCTCGATCTCCGAACTCGCTCTAAATAAACAACTGTCTTTTGATCACAGCGTCGGCCGTATTTGGATGTTCAATTTTATTTTCCATTATAGAAATATTTTTCATTCTTTCGATCGGAGTGAACTCTCCATTCAAAGAATCTTTTTTTCTAGTTCCATATTTTCGAAATCGTGTTTTAGCAGTTAGATTTTTGCCATCGAGTGAAAATTTAAGATCGGGCATATATTCAGTTTGGGTCACACTCACCGTGCCGGGCGCGACCGCATCTCGAACACGAAATCCCATTTCATCCATTTGCTGTATTAGGATTTTAAGATCTTTGGATTGATTCACTCGTTTTTCTTCGACTCGGTTTCCGGTTGTATTCAGTTGACCGAAAAGCATGTTCGTCAATGGACGGGCAACAGGAGTCAATACGGTGTGGACTCCAAAGCATCGGCGATAAACTTGAGCGGAGGCATCCATTCCAGTCAAAATAATGCTGGCTAAAATGATGCAATAAATGCTTCGCAATCTCTTCAGCATAGTCCCTCTCCTAGAGGCTCACTAACAAACTCTGGGCCATGAACGCTGAGCGAGAGAAGCACTTTAGGCACAAAGGAAAAGGAGAGGCTGTCAAAGCTTTCGACAGAGCTCCGCCAATTTAGGTCTCAAGTGAAGGGCGGAATTAGACGTTTCGAACGAAGCGAATCAGCCCTAAAAGGACAAATGAAGCAGCCACCGCAAGAGCAAAATGCTGCCAAGTTCCTTCGATCACCCAGCCAAAATAATTGGCAAAATAGGCGCCTGCGAAACTTCCTGCGATTCCCAAAAAAGTGGTCATAATGACTCCCATAGGATCCCGACCTGGCATGAGAATGCGAGCCACTAAGCCGACAAAAAAACCGATGAGAGCAAGGTAAAGGTAAGACATAGGCTACTTTCCGATAGCTGGATTTCATTTGCAAGTTGATTCCCAGTTGTGAATTCACTAATCTGAAGCGCTGAATGAAAACACAATTTATGATTCGCGCCATTGAGCTCTCAAGAGAAAATATCAAAAAAGGGGGCGGACCTTTTGGTGCCGTGATTGTGAAGAATGGCAAGATCGTCGGCGAAGGTTGCAATCGAGTGACCGCAAGCAACGACCCCACGGCTCATGCAGAAGTCGAGGCCATCCGACAAGCTTGCCAAAATCTTTCAAGTTTTGATTTATCAGGCTGCGAAATCTATACAAGTTGTGAGCCATGTCCAATGTGTTTAGGCGCCATTTATTGGGCAAGGCTCTCGCAAATTTATTTTGGAAATACGAAAACCGATGCGGCGCAAATTCAATTCGATGATAACTTTATTTATCAAGAGCTGCCCAAGCCAATGACGGAAAGAAGAATTCCGATGACTCAGGTGCTTCCCGAGGAGGCGCTGAAAGTTTTTAAATTGTGGGAACAAAAATCAGATAAGATGACCTACTAGAAGCTCCTATAAAGAGCAGAACAAAGGAGAAAAAATGAAAAAACTTTTTGGATTTTTACTTGTGCTTATTTCTTGTTCAGCCAACGCAGGCAAAGGGCCCTTCTCATTAGGGGCGATTTTAGGAAATCCAACGGGACTGTCGGGAAAAATGGATTTAGATAAAAATGAAGCGCTCGACGGAGCCTTCTCTTGGTCTCTGGGATCTCATGCAGGAACGGAAGTTCACGTCGACTATTTAAGAATTCGCCCTCAAAGCATCGAAGCCGGAGATACCTGGATTGACTTGTACTATGGAATCGGTGGCCGCCTGATCAGTCTCTCAAGTGATGACAACAGAGGTAAGCTGGCAATCGGTCCTCGTGCTCCAATCGGCCTGAGCCATGAATTAGCGGATCCGCGCATTCAATTCTTCGGCGAAGTTGCGTTGGTTTTGAACTTAACGCCCTCGACAAGTGCGGATATTGACTTAGGGGTGGGAGCTCGCTATCGCTTCTAGCAAAGCCCTGCGTGAGTAAATAATTTTTGTTTAAGGAATGAGTGATGGGGAGCTTTCCCTACTTCAAAGTGAAACTTCTTTCGATTCGTCAAACGGTTCGACTGAACACGCTTTTTTATTCCTCTTTGTTTTTTGTCATGATCGGCTTGTCGGGCGTGTATCTTTACAACCTTCAAAGTGAGAGGGTCGAAGAAAAAACTCAGAAAGCTTTGGAGCTGGGACGTTCGACGCTCGACCTTCAGGCCGGACTGATCCATAAACACCTCGAGCAACTTTTGCTTGATGTTCCTTTGCTTGAAAAATGGAACCCTCAGAAGGCGACCGCTTTCTTTACCCAAACCTGCCAAGACATATTGGCTCACAACAGTGTTCTCTTTAATATTTATTTTGCGCTGGAAAAAAAACGAGCCATCCAGCTTTTTCGCCGTCCAGGATATATCGTCGCCTATCATCGGATTTTAGAATCGACTCGTAAAGAGTCGGCTCAAACCTCCGAAAAATACAAAACCGAAATCTTTACGGATCCGGGTTACCAGAATAATCCCAAAGAAGTTTGGTACCACGTCGCAAAACTGTCGCCAAAAGTCGAATTCACCGAAATTTATTTCGACCAAACCTACATGAAAAGATGGATGGTCACGGCCGGCAAAGGATATTTTGTAAATGATAAATTTGAGGGCATGGTCGGGATCGATATTTTAATGGAGGATCTGGTCAGGAAGCTCGAGGAAATTCAGTTGGGATCTACGGGCGGATTAATTCTGGTCGACTCAAGAACCGATCAGATTTTAACCAAAATGCGGGGCTTACCGTCGGAATTCATTCGCCTTGCCTCCGATTACCAAACGCCTCACTTCACTCCAGACCGACAAAAAAATTGGAAGGAGCTTCTCGCCAGTGATGGGAAGGTCAAAACTTTCATCGGAGACAATGGAAAAAGTTATATCGTTGCTGCGAAACATTTGGAAAGTCTACCCTGGACGGCGGTTGTTTTCCAGCAGACGCAAGAAGCCTACCAACCCGTCTTCGTTCAGATCTCTGTTTTGTTAATGGTTGGTATCCTGAGCTTGATTCTACTGGCGATTCTGTCGAGTGAATTCAGTGACTCGATCAATAATCCGATTGATTTGCTCATCCAGGCGCTGACCAAAAATATTGAGTCAGCAAAGTTGGGAGAGGTCAAGGAGGTTGAGTTCGGTCACCGAGACCATCAGGAAATTAGTCAAATTTCCAAGCTGGTCAATAAGCTAGTTAATGTGATTAATATTCGCCTTCAGCGACAACATGAACTGGTCGAGGAACAAAGACTGAAGGCTACGCAAGCTGCTCGGATGGCCGCCTTAGGACAAATGGCAGGAAGCGTAGCTCACGAAATCAACAATCCGTTAACCACAATCAGTCTTCAAGCTGAACTATTGCAGAAAGAGTTATCGGAAAAATTTCCAGACCAGGCTGCGTTGAATCGAATCAAGTCGATTCGTTCCGTAACGGAGCGGATAACCAAGATCATTAGCGGTTTGAGAGCGCTTTCTAGAGACGGCTCGCAGGATTCTTTCACAGACCAAGCACTGTCCAGCGTAATCAATGCGACATTACAAATTTGTCAGGAGAAGTTTTTAGCTTCAGGAATTTCCTTGGCAGTCTCAGAAATTCCCGAGATTCATTTGCGCTGCAGAGGAGTCCAAATTTCACAGGTCTTGTTGAATTTGCTGAACAACTCTTTCGATGCTGTCATCAATGAAGCGAACCGGTGGGTTAAAATAAATTTTCGGGTGACCGAGGAAGAAGCTGAAATTTCTATCATCGACAGTGGGCATGGAATTCCCGCATCTTACTCCGAACGAGTCATGCAACCTTTTTTCACCACGAAGGACGTCAACCTGGGGACTGGCTTGGGACTGAGCATTTCGAAAAGAATTGTCGAGGCCCATGGAGGGCAGCTCCGGTACGATCCGCATTATGAAAACACTCGTTTCGTGATCACGCTTCCAATAGCGACAGACTTGGTGAATTCAAAAAATACTGACAAAAACTAAAAACCTGTTATTCTCCTCACTTATTTTTAGGATGGGATGCGTATGGCAAAAAAAGATGTTTTTGGTGATGAGATTCAAAGCAACGACAACGATTTTGGTTCTTTGTTTGAACAGAGCCAACGCATTGGAAAATTAAAACAAGGCGATAGCTTCAAAGGCGAAATCCTGACAATCAATCGAGAATTTGTTTATGTTTCGACGGGCTCGTCGGTTGATGGACATTTGCCAGTCAAAGAAATCTGGGACGAAAACAAGACTCCAAAATTTAAAGTTGGTGACATAATTGAAGTCGTCATTCTCAAGCTGCGAGAGGGCGAAATTTTTCTGCGGTATAAGCACTCGAAAGCGGGAGCCCAGGATGTCGAAAACTTGGAGGATGCTTTTGATATGGAAATTCCTGTCGAAGGCAAAGTCTTGGAGATCGTCAAAGGGGGTTTTCGAGTCGACATTTCAGGAACGAAAGCATTCTGTCCTTTGAGTCAAATCGAGCTTCGAACGCCTTCAGAACCAGATTCTTTTGTGGGCCGAAAATTTGAATTTCTCATCACAGCTTACGAGCAAGACGGAAGAAATGTTGTTATCTCCAGACGAAAAATTCTTCAGGAGGGCCAAGCAGAGACCGAAGGCCTCATGCTTGAGAATGCCAAAGTTGGCGATATGTATGAAGGATCGATTACCAAGTTGGAGAAATTTGGCGCTTTCGTTAAATTGGAAAATGGATTGGAAGGATTGATTCCGGTTTCTGAATTGACCTGGTCACGGGGGATTAAGACCGAAGACGTCGTCCAAGTTGGCATGAGCGTTAGCGTGAAGCTCCTAAAAATTGAGGAGATGGAGGGACGATTGCGAATGTCCTTCTCGCTGAAGCAAGGCGGAGGCGAAAGTGACCCCTGGCTTTCTGTCACGCAATCGTTTCCGGTTGGAAAGGTCTTTGAGGGAACCGTCGATAAAAAGGAGAGCTTTGGTTTGTTCGTGAACCTTGCTCCAGGGGTGAATGGCCTGTTTCCAAAGTCAGCGTGGAGAGACTCGGCGGAAAGCTCGCAGTATGAAAATAAAAAGCGTGGCGACAAAATTCAAGTTCAGATTGCCCAATTGCGAGCTGATGAGAGAAAGATTTCCTTGAGCATCCCCGGTGAAGCCATTGACGAAAGCTGGAAAGGGCATTCGTCAAGCAACTCGAGCTTTGGAACAATGGCAGATCTTCTTAAAGGCTTTAAAAAGCAATCCTAAAATAATTATTTTTTGAGAGATCCTAATTTTTCTCCTGCGCGATGAGTGTCACGCCTTCGCTTGAGAAACAAGGCACCCATTTTTTTTCGAGTTTTGAGAGCCGAGTATTTTTTGAAACTTGGAAAAAGGTCTTCCTCTTCTTCATCAATATGATCTTCTAATAATTCACAAAAAATCTTCATCTGTGTGATTTTTCGATCTGCATCTTGCAGCCGAGCTATCCCTAACAGCACATGATCATGAATTCGATGCTCCTCTGTGGACTCTTTGGCATGATCCTCGAATTTAGGATGATGATCGATTCGAGAGAGAAGTGCAAATTCTTCGGCGGCCACATGCGAACGCACTAACTTTTCAAGTAAGCGAAAATGAACTTTTATCTGTGGGGCCTTGGCTCGGTGAGATTTGATTTTTTTAATCAGAACACGCATCGCTCTATGATCTTTCAAAAGTAGCTTAATCACATTAAGAACGGGAGTACCCGTTTTCATTTCTGATGTCTGCTTCAGTCTTGATTTTGATTTCATAAAAAACCTCACTGGTTAGTTGTTTATTTACCTCTGCGCTTCAGTCTAAGACAGCCACAGTGTCCGTTTTCCTGTGATGAATCTGTTGCAGTTGGAGTCTCATTTCAAGAAGTTTAATTTATTCTTAACCTCAAGGATGCCTATCCCCCCAACCGAAGAGTTTGTTGCAACGTAAAACAACAGGAGGATTTATGAAAATTCTAAAGTGTGTTTCGATCAGCTTGCTCGCTATGGCTCTTCTATTTGGCAGCTCTGGCTGCAGCAAGCCTGCAGACGTGCCAGCGGATATTTCGAGCTTTTTCCCTCGATTAGGAATGTAGGCTAAGCGAATTCAAATACAGAGCCAACATTTTTTCAAAATTAAACAATAACGCCTGAACGTAAAGGAAATTATATGAAGATCGCCCAAAAAGTTCTCCTTGTAGGATTAGGTCTCGGTTTGAGTCTAAGCGGCCATCCCGCGAAGGCAGATGCAGATGCAGGAAAGGGAAATCTCGAGATGCTTTTCGGATCCCCTGACTCGCGCAAAAAATTGAAGGATCACAACGACACCGGAAGCGTGACAAGAGAAGCCTGCGATGGCTACGACGGAATGCTAGGAATCGTGAACGGATTTTTCTGCCACATGGAAAAAGACATGGGCATCAGAGGCTTGGGAAAATCCACAAAAGTTTTTGGCACCACAACGGTTCGGGCCGAAGTGACCGCGGGTGGTTCAGTTCTCTTAGGAGGAGTCACAACTGCTTATGATTACACAGCAAATGTTTGGGTGTGTAATTCAGCTTGTGGCTCACTCAGTTCATACGTCCAAGCCTTTCACATTGTCTTTTCCTACAAGGCTGACGGAACAGTGAACAAAGGCTTTCTCATCCATCGCCCCGGAGTCTTTGATAACAGTGGCGCATCAAATGGAATGCAGATTCAATACGATATTGGTTCATCTACCTCCATTCAAACTGTGTCGGGAAAAATGATTTTTGCCAACTCGGGTAAGACATTTAAGATGCGAGCCGTTGGTGAGAAAACGGCGACCACTCTGAAAATGAACGTCAATGCCCATGACGGTACCAACGGATTTCGGTATGCTCTGTCTACCGGCCCTCAGGTTGCTTTATCCGTGGCAAAGTTTTTTAATCTGTATGCAGAGGGATCAACATATTCTGGAATGGGCGTGGCAGCGCTGGGAGCAGGAGCTCAAGCAGCAATCGCATCAAGCGCAGGAGCGTGTTTTTCAGCGACGGATTCTGGCTCAACCCACTCGTTTGTCGCAGCGGGAGCTTCCAACTGCTCCGCACTTAACTTTCTGGCTTTTGATTTCGACAATGCGACGGTCTCGGCGTATTCGAATTCAGGAGCTGGAGCGAACAACGTTCTAAGAACCGACACCCTTGATTGGAATGGAATGCCAGCTAATCCGGCTGCGATCTAAGTAAGACGTCTTGATTGTCAATTTAGCCTATTGATCAATTTTTTAGGCCCGAGGATATTAAAACCTCGGGCCGTTTTCGTTCTGCCAGCTCAATTTTACCTCATTCGGCACCATAAGAATTCGAATAGTTTGTGACAAATCCCAGCAAGAGCTGGAAAATAAATTCACAAATGTGTCTGAGTCCAAGCTACCTCCTCATTTTGTTTTTTTTAATTGGTTGCACCCCATGTAAAAACCTAGGCACAGCAATTTTTCGCCTGGACAGTGAACTTTTCTCTCTTTGAGACAGTTGAGTTGATGACAGGTTTGGATGTGGCTCCCAAATTTCAGCAGGTTTTTCTTACTTACCGTTAGTTAAAATATATTCATAAATAATTTTCACTTTTTGGCTCCGGTCCTTTTCATCTAATAAATTAGACACACCTTCGAATTCGACCAAGCGCCCACTTAAAGTGTCGAAAACAAGCCGAGTTTCAGAAAGAGCTAATCTGATTAAATAATTTTTTGCTTTAACTGAAATCACGATTTGATTTTTTAATGCTTTAGAGTCCGACGAGACCAGAAGCTCGACAACATCAAGTCGAGAGGGAACGGCTAAAAAAACTTTTTCAGAATGAGGATCTGCGAATGACTTCAAATTTTGCCGAATAAAGTTGAGAAGTCCCTGAAAAACCATCGTATTTGAATCTGCCTCGACCGTCTTCGTTTTCCAATTCTCTTTGGCCGAATCACGATTTGACATCTCAATTTTTTTTGATTTCAGATCATGGCTCAGTTTGTATTCGTATTGGTCCCGATGATCGAGGAACTGGGTCTCCGGTAAAAATTGAGAGTTCGTAAAATCAGAACTCAATTCGGCGATCAATTTCCCATTTTTATCTTTATAAGTTGTTTTCAAGATCACCATCTGGTCATTGGTCCAGGTGACCTCATGCGACTCTGTGTAAAAAACCTCTCCTGACGAAAGTTTGGCGATCCCAGTAAAAGTTTGATGAGTGGCTGGAGCAGACCAGCAGGGGGAAATGACTAAAATCGAAAATACAAAACACCCAATTACAGGTCCCATTTTTATAGTTTAAGTCAGGTTTTACCGAAAGGAAACAAGAAGGATAACGCCCAGTTCAATGCCCAAAAGCCAACCTTTTAAACTTTTTCGCATGCTTTTCAGTCGGCCCTTGTTGCTCAAGGGATTGGCTTCTTTAATGTTTATTGTTTTTTTTATTATGTTTGCAAAGGGTCTGGGTGAAATTTCTTGGGAGGCTGTTCGTTCGGGATTTTTGACATTGTCTATTTCTCAAATGTTTCTTGCCAGCAGTGCGACGCTACTTTCCTTTCTGATTTTAGGATTGATCGAGCATAAAAACTTTCACAGCATTGGGTTTCCAGTCAAAGTTCGCGAAGCTTTCTATATCTCGTGGACCGTCAATGCCATTAGCAACCACTTCAGTTTTGCGGGATTGAGTGGAGTGGCAGTAAGGATAAGGCATCTCGAAAAAAGAAAAATTTCGACTGAATATGCGGTCTACCTGACTCTGCTGAACAGTGTGACTTTGTGGATCGGCTATTCAATCACTCTTTTTACTGCCCTGTTTTTTTATAAGTTTCCCGAAGTGCATTTGAATCATGTACCCACTTATATTTCTGAAATTTTGATGTTTGGTGCAGGTGCGTTTCTCTTGCTGTTTTTGTTACTTTACTCGGCCTGGGGAAAACGCCTCGTTGAAAAGAAATGGAATGTTGAGCTGCCGCCGGTTCAGAACTTTGCTTTTCGCTTTCTGCTGGCCGCAGGTGATTGGGTGGCTTCGTGTTTTGCTCTGTATGCACTCATGCCGCAAAGTTTTGGAGTTGGCTTCGGTCCATTTCTGGTAATTTTTTTGGCGGCTCAACTGTTAGGAGTCATATTCAATGTACCTGGTGGAATGGGCGTTCTAGAGATCATCATTTTATCGATTGATTTTGGTGGAAACTCTTCAGAACTCCTTGGATCCCTGGTTTTTTTCAGGCTGATTTATTATTTGATTCCTTTAGCATTCTGCCTCTTGAGTTTCGGTGTTGGACAGATGAGAGATGGCAGCCCCATTTTCTTTTCAAGATTCAAAAATCTCTTCGATAACCTGGGGTCACACATTGCTCCTGCTTTAGCGGCTACCTTTTTTATCCAGGGATTTTTGATCATCACAGCTAAAAGAAATTCTTTTGATCCACTTCAGATGCTTTTTGTCAGCTCTATTGTCCCCTTACACATTGTCGAATTGATACAAGCCTTCCTTCCTTTTCTAGGGGTCCTTCTTGCCTTTCTATCTGTAGGAATTTTTCTTAAAAGCCACTTGGCTTGGGCCTTCTCACTGATGACAGCTGGTGTGGGATCCATTTGTCTGGCTTTCGGCGGGATGAGCCTTGATCAATCAGGGTATCTTTTAATTTCTGCGATTCCCTTGCTTTTTTATAAAAGAATTTTCTTTCGAAGCCCATGGATTTATCGAAACCTGAAAAGTCTTCATGGATTCGCCAACCTTTCTCTGCTCATCGCAATTATTATTACAATCAGCAATGCGGCGGACCCGACTCGCAGCCCAAGTTCCGCCGATGACAGTTTAATTTCCATTCATAACCTGAATCTGATTTTCTCAGGTCACTTTCTGATGGCAGTAACTTTTTTGGCTGGAGCGTTGCTTATCAGATTGATGTGGCCGACGACTCTTGCCGAGGCG
>JAYUCD010000178.1:0-1702 GCA_043740515.1 Bdellovibrio sp.
TCGCAATTTCAATCAGACTCCGCTTGGCTGGAGCTTTTTCTTTGGGTTCGTCGGAAGAATTTGCGTTGTCTGATTTGCCGGCGGATTTCTCGGTTGAACCTTCTGTTTCCGCTGACTTTTCACCTGATTTTTCGGGAGTCTGGTTTTCCGGATCTTCAAAATCGGTCGAGGTCGCGACTGGCTCTGCTGGATTTTCTTGCGCAGACTGAGCAGACGAAGTTTTCGCTGGTTTGGGCGTTTTATCATTATCTAAATCCTGGAGGCGTGCCTGCTCTTTCGGAACTTCCATCGACTGAAAGCCTGCCTTTTTTCCACAGGCAGCCACCAGAAAAAACATCAAAGCAAAAATGGAAAGAGTCCGCAGTTTCGTCATAGAATCCAGATTTTATCATGAAGGACGAGATTTTTCAGAGGCCGCCGCTCTTCTTTTAAGAAAAGAAAGAGGCACCAGTAAAAACTTCCTGAGTGACCAAAAAAATGACAGATTAGGTGATCAAACAGAATACCAAGCTTCGAGCAAGCCCCACCTCCGTCGAGACTTCGGGTCCCTTGGACTTCTCTGCTTTGTTAGATGGGCCACTGCGCTTAAAATTGAAAGATATGCTTCAGTCCCTTCAGACGGCTTGTTTATTTATTTTGAAATCTTCGGGGCTTCAGTTCTTTGGGTCTTTGGGAGTTCTTTTTTTATCCGGGATGCTTCTCTCTCGATTTTCAAAGTGGACGGGAAATTCATTTCAGCAATTTGTTTTTCCACGCTTTGGTTTGTATTTTTTTGGCGTGATTGGAATACCCATTCATGAATTTTCGCATGCTTTCTTTGCAAAAATTTTTTTTCACCGCATTCAGAAAATAAAATGGTTTGATCCCAAAGGGGCGAACGGCGCTTATGGATCTGTGACTCACTATTATGAACCCGGGAACCTGTATCACCGTATTGGCATGTTTTTCATTGGCATGGGGCCCGTTATTTTGGCTCCGGCGGTACTCTTGGCACTTTATTTTTTTCTCGTGCCGGCGGCAAATCCGCTGATGCTTTCAGGTTTCAATCAACCCTCGCATTTGCTTGAAAACTTCGCGCAGTCTTTGGTTGCTTCACAAAACTTTCATTCCATCAAATTTTATCTATTTATCTATTTTGCGATCTGCCTGACGTCGCAGATGGAGCTGTCCTCGGCCGATTTAAAAATTGCTCGGGCCGGAAGCTTGCCCTTTTTACTTTTCTTGATTGTGATCAATTCGGTTACTTATTTTTTTCAGTACAACTGGCAGGGAAAATTTATTTCCGTTTTTAATTCAGGCTTGATGCTTTGGGGAGCCTGTTTGTTGATTGCGAGTTTGATCGCACTGGTGAATCTCTTTTTTTGCTGGGCAGCCTTGAGTCTTATTCATCTGCTCTGCGGTCGTGAATCGATCAATCCATTTCACGACCACTCATAAATTTCTTTTCGGAAATGCCTTCTCGTGAATTCCTAAAACATGAATCCTAAAAGAATCATTGGATACAGTTCGGATTTTACTTTGTTATCAGCTGTTGTGGTGACGCCACCGGCAGCGTATTCCGAAAACGTGTAGGATTTGTAGGATCCTGTACCGCCAATGAAGAAATTTGTATTCAAAAAATACTGGTAGCCAATATCGACTCCGAATCCTGTTCCTTTTCTCATCAGGACATTGAATCCATTGTCCAACTGACCATCGATGA
>JAYUCD010000179.1:0-2518 GCA_043740515.1 Bdellovibrio sp.
AAGCACCTACGACTGCATCAAAACGATGTGCACCGTCGAGCGAATCAAAGGAGCTCCGGTTGTGGTTTCAGTCATGCGGGCCGGAAACGGAATGTTGGATTCAGTTCTGCAAGTGATTCCTTTTGCCTCTGCCGGATTTATTGGGATTTACCGAGATAAGTTTATTCACACTACCGTCGAGTATTATTTCAAAATGCCTGCCGACATCAAAGGTCGTATGGCGATTTTGTGTGACCCTCTCGTTTCCACAGCCGACACCATGATTGCAGCTATCGACCGACTCAAAAGCTATGAAGTCAAAGAAATCAAAATTCTGACGATCTTACTCAGTGATTTTGCTCTACAGAAGCTGCATCATTTTCATCCAGACGTAGAAATTTTCACTTTGAATATTGAAACTGAAATCAACGATCATGGATATTTGGTTCCAGGCTTGGGAGATGCGGGTGACCGACTCTATCAAACAAAATAAACACATAAAAAATAGCAGCAGCCAAAATAAAAAGACTCCACAGCAGTCGCCATTTATCCTCGGAGTAGCAGGTGGCAGTGGCTCAGGAAAAACTTTTTTCGCCAAGAGCTTGCAAAAAATTTTGAATGCTGAAAAAAACGCCAATCATTGCGAAATCGTTTATCAAGATAACTTCTACATTGATCAGTCCAAAAATTTTGATTTTGACGGGGGTTCGGTTAATTTTGATCATCCGAGCAGCCTCGATTTTAACTTGCTGGCAAAGCAAATTTCGAATTTGAAATCAGGCGAAGTGGCTCAGATTCCCGTTTACGATTTCGTGACTCATTCAAGACAAGCTGAAACTTTGCAAGTGAAGCCCCGAAAGGTCATTATTGTTGATGGAATTTTAATTTTTCATTCAAATCCCGTGCGCAAACTTTTTGACGATCTGATTTTTTTTGACACCCCCGAAGAGCTTCGTTTCGAGCGGAGGCTTGCTCGAGATGTGCAGGAGCGAGGCCGAGAACCTGGGGGGGTCAAAGCGCAATTTTATAAGCAGGTGAAGCCCATGCACGATCTCTTTGTGGAGCCATCCAAAGTTCATGCTCGAACCGTGGTGCGAGAAACAGGCGAGTTCGATCAAGTGCTCCGGAAATTTTCTGAAAAATTAATCCACAGTTTATTTAGTTAATGAGCCTTGAAGGGCGAGAGTTTAATTTATGCAAATTCTGAACGCTTTGATTCACTCCTTGCGCGATCTTTTCAAGCCGCGGATGCTGCTCGTTCTTCTGCTTCCGCCGATCGTAGCTCTCACTTTGTGGGTCAGTCTCAGCTTTCTGCTTTGGCCTGCCTATTCAATGATGGCACAAGAATGGGGGACACAGCTGCTGGGTTCGCGCGAGATGCCCATGTGGTTAACCAGTTGGTTTTCAGAAAACAATTCTTCATTGGCTGTTTTCTTAGCCGGGTTTCTTGGTCTCATGCTGGTCGTGCCATTGATTTTTTTAACTTCGCAATTGATTGCTTCCGTTTTTGCCATGCCAATGGCCGTGATACAGATCCATCGGTCTTTCCCAGATGTGCAAATGCGTGGCCGAGCGATCATTCGAAATTCACTCGGAAATTTAATCATCACTGGAGTGGTTTATTTGGCTCTTTGGCTGCTCAGTTTGCCGCTTTGGATGACTGGGCTCGGATTTGCCATTCCATTATTTTTGAATGGCTATTTGAATTATCGATTGTTTGCCTACGAGGCTTTGGTGGGAATTGCTACTCCGATTGAGCTTAAAAAATTAATGAAAAAAAACCGTTTGGATTTTCTGATTTTAGGTTTGGTCACGGCTTCCTTGGTCTTGATCCCTCCGCTCTTTCTGATCCTACCGATCTACACGGCCCTTTGCTTCACTCGATATTCCTTTATGTTGATTCAAGAGCGTCGGCGCTTTACAGACAGGGTTACATCAAACTGAAGGATTTTTTCTTCGGCATTTTTTGAGGGCACCACTCCGTATCCTTGAAAAGTTCGAGTTACTCTCTCGCCAGAAGCCAAAGTTTGAGCAACTAAAGCTTCAACAGCTAGGCCCTGATCGCAGATGAAAAACACGTCACCCTCGGCGCGTTTAAAAAATTCTACTTTGAAATCTTTAAAAACAAAATCCACTTTCATTTTGCTTACTTCAATAGCGTGTACGGCTTTGGCGGCGACCACCAGCTCAGCTCCGACGGCAAGTGCTCCAAAATACATTGAATTCAGATGATTCTTTGTCCGTCGGCTCAAACGAATTCGAATCACTGTGCGGTCTTGTCTCATCTCCATGACTGAAGGCCTAAGCCATGCGATCAAAGGAATTTTAGCCAATGTGTAGAGGCGAAGAAATAAAGTTTGCTTCCAAAGAGTCTTCGAATTTCCGTTGATCAAATGATTCATAAAAAAAGCTTAGGGCAGCTTTTTTTCAAGCGCAACTAAAAGGCGAAGGGCTTCTGCTAGCCTTGTATGACCTTTTGCAAATCCACAACCATTAAGCCTAGATCGTCAGCTTGCTTCTTCACAGCTTCAAAGGTCTG
>JAYUCD010000180.1:0-12932 GCA_043740515.1 Bdellovibrio sp.
TGCAGCCCCGCCACCGCCACCACCACCACCGCTTGAGTTGACTCTGCCAGGTCCGCCGTTTCCACCCGCATAACCGACGCCAGCAGCAACAGTGCCGCCAGCTCCGCCATTACTAGTGCTGGCCGCACCTCCACCATTTACGCCCACGGTGGAAGTAGCTAGGCTCGTTCCGCCAAACCAAGTCGCACCTCCGGCGGTGGGACTAAGCGCGCCGGTTCCACCGGTTCCGACTCTAATATTGATGGTTGCACTGGCGGTCAAAGTGATATTGCTGACGGACGAATAGCCTCCGCCCGCACCACCACCACCACCATAGGTAGAGGTGCCAGTATTGCCGCCACCTCCGCCACCAATAACTTCGATTTTATTATTTGTATTGCTCCAATTGGCCGGCACCGTCCAGGTTGTCTGGGCCGTACTAGTAATGAATGTTTCCACACAACTGCCTGTGCAAGGATAAACCTCTCCTGGATGCAAATCTGGCGTCACCAAACAAATGAATCGTTCCGAGGCGCTACATCCAACGGTTGAACTAGACCAGCGCGGTGCCCCCGTACTGTTAGCGATAGCATATGTGGTATTTGTGGCATTTGTGCCGGCGTTCCAGTTGGAACAAGTAGATCCAGCTGGCGTGTTCGGCCATACAGTAGTACTTCCTCCCGCCGCTCTTCCGGTCCAACTGGAATCAAGGGTTCCAAAATAAGTGCCGCCACTCCAGTCAGCCGCATCATTGGGGCCCAAGCCGTTGGTGTCGGACGTGAAGCTAGAGCCTCCGGCCCCGCTGGAACTGGGACTTGTCTGAGTAACTACAGCAAACTTGTACAAGGTACTCGGCTTCGCATTCTGACAATTGATATTATCGCAAAGCAGAGCTGTCACTCGTGAGACCGGCAAGGATGAGCCGACATTGTCTTTTCCGAGCCAGAAATTGCTAGCACTGTTCAGTTCATTTACGCATTTGGTATTGGCTCCACCAAGACTTCCGAAGCCAGTGGCAAAAAGGTTGGCCGTTGAGGTTCGTACGATATATCCGGTCGGAGTGGTTAACTGGTGCCACTGATTATCGACGCCGTTGCAATATTTGTATGATCCGAGCCAGAAATCGTAATTAAACTTTCCGGCGGTTGTGTTCACGCAACTTGTGACCGCAGGCCCCTTCATGCTGTAGGAGTTGCCGGCGTAGCAGTAGGCAAGGTTGCCAGTGGCACCATCATAACTGATAGTTCCTGAAGTCTTTGAGCACGTGGTGTAATTCGTCGCCACCGTGGGAATCCAAGCGTAGTTGTTACAAATTTTCATTTGGTTGGTCAGCCAGGTCATCTGCCCCTCGACGCCGGTCGGACTGGTGCAATTGGCGTTTGCTGGGTTGGCAGACAGAGCCATTAATAACAAAATCAAAGGACGTGCGAGTATTTGCTTCATAGCCTAGGATTATTTCAGATTCCGGCACCAATCGACAATAAAAAGAAGTTGTGAGTTTGAGGGGCATCCCAACCAAGACTAAAGAATAGGTTTTTTGCAAAACTCCTGTCATGTAACTCTATTTGGACATCTCAGCTAGAAGATCAATGGCTTTTTTCTGAGAGTTGGCGATGATTGATTATCCCGCGACTTTCATGGCACCAGAGATACAGGCATGCTGGGATTGACTGCATCGACAGGATCTTGAACGATTGTGGTACCGCCGACTCATTTGATATCGATGAGACCCCTCGTTCCATCATCGAGTGCTCCACTCAAAATCACTCCGGTGACTGAAGTTCCATAAGCCAAGGCTGCCGAAGTAAAGAGAGGATCGATGGCCGGTCTTGAAAAATTATGGCGGGGACCGTGATCGAGGTGAATCTGATCCTTTGAAATTCTGAGATGAAAATCCGGTGAGGCAATATAAACTTTTCCTGCGAGAATGGGAGGGCCGTCGATCACAATCACTTGGAGTTTGCTCTTGTCACTTCTGAGTTTGGAAACTGATTTTTTTTGCCGATCGAGCTTTCAATGGGTACCAGTCTTTACTCGGTCAAGAGTTTCAATCAGAAGACGCGCATTGATTGGTTTTGTTAGATAAGCATCACATCCGAGCTCTAGAATTCGAGAACGATCTTCGAGCATGGCGTGGGCCGTCAGGGCAATGATCGGCTTGATGTAACCATCGTTTCGCAATTGAAGGGTTGCTGCATAACCATCCAGGATGGGCATTTGCATATCCATCAATACGACGTCGTAATCATTGTTCTCTGCCATCTCGACGCCTTCAGCTCCGTTGTTAGCCACGTCGACCTTGATGCCAGCCCTGTTCAAAAATAACTTCACCAGTCTTTGATTATCAATGGAATCTTCGACGAGAAGAACCCTTGAAATGTCATGATCGGGCATCGGTCTCACTTTGTAATTTTCTGCCGCAATGGCTTGGGATCGATGATCTGCATTTCTCGCTCCAACGCTTGCTAAGAAAGTACATCCATTTCTATTTTCTGTTTCTAAAATCTTGACGTCTCCGCCTAAGGCTCTTGCCAAACGTCTCGATAAATCCAATCCCAAGCCGGAGCCGCCAAATTTTCTTGTTGTGCTGCAATCAGCTTGAGCAAAGGGTGCAAAGATTTTCTCGATCTGATCCGAAGAAATTCCTATTCCCGTGTCTTGAATAGTAAACTTAATCTCAGTCAGTGAGTCGTTTAAAAATTGGGGTTCAGCATAAATTGAAATCGAACCCTTGGTGGTGAACTTGACTGCATTGCCAATCAAGTTGATCAAAATCTGTCTGATTCGAGTCGGATCGGAATTGACCATTTCAGGCATCGATGGATGGACTGCCGCCTTCAGTTCAATATTTTTATTTATTGTTGCCTCATGGAATAAGCTAGCTATCTCGTTGACCAGCTCCTTCACATCAAATTCGATGCGCTCAATTTCAAGTTTTCCGGCCTCTACTTTTGACAGATCTAAAATATCGTCAATGATTTTTGTCAGTGCTTTGCCGTTTCGAATAACGATAATTCCGTATTTCTCCCGTTCCGCCTGACTGTCGGAGTCAATCATAATTTCCGCAAACCCCAGAATGGCTCCGAGCGGTGTTCGGATTTCATGGGACATGTTTGCAAGAAAAGTGGATTTCAGATTTGTTGTCTTTTCGGCTTCCTGTCTAGCGAACTCAAGCTGTTGTCGAGTGAGAACAGCTTCCGTGACGTCATGATGAATGGCCATCACACCAGTGATCTCTCCCCTTTCTGAACAGAAGGGATAGTAGGCGAAATCAATCCAGCGCTTGATCAGGATTCCATTTTCATCAGGCAAATCCAGTGGCAGTTCTTTTCCAGCATATGGAAGACCCGTGTTGTAGACCGAATCTAAAGACGGAATCAATGAAATCACCTCTCCGTCGGGAAAAACCTCTTGAACAGTTTTGCCTAAAGCTTTTCGGCCGATCATTTTTTCGTAGTGAGGATTTGCTAGGACGTATTTGTGCTGAGACCCTTCCAGAATTGCCAGCGGTGAGGGCGCCTGCATAAAAAAATCTTGCAGCTGCTTTCGCGACAGTTCAAGTTGATTGAGAAGTCTTTCTCTTTCGCTCTCGGCTTGTAATTGTTCTGTCAAATCGGTGATGGCGGTTCGAAAGGTTAAAGTTCCCGAGTCGCGGTCTCGTACCGCAAGGGTTGATAGTTGGATCGCTCTCAAAGTCTGATCTGCATTGATCAGATGAATCCGATCACTCACTTTTTTCTCACCGTCTCGACAGTGCAATAGATGCTCGCGAAATTTTTGCAGGTCTGATCTTTGAATTTTTGTCGAAAGCAAGCGTCCGATCATTCGTTGTCTCTCGACTCCGAACAGATCAACCGCAGTCAAGTTGAGCTCGAGCACTGTGCCGATTTTATCCAGTGTGAGGTATCCGATGGGAGCAAAGTCATAGAGGCTCAAATACTTGTCATGTGATTCTTCAAGCGAACGGCGCGATCGATTGAGCTCGTTATTTTGAACTTCCAGTTCGATCTGTGATACTTCGAGCTCATGCAGCAGGTCGCGCAGCTCCGCCGTCTGGCCTGATCCTGCTTCTTGTGAGACATGCTTTTCAACCGAGGTCAGTCGGTCAGCAAGCTCTTCGTTTGTCATCGTTCTGTGTTTTCTTTTTGAGCTCTTTATGTTTTTCATATCTAAGGACCTTCCTTCCGGGTCATTTGCAGATTGGTCACATCACGTATGGCGAGAAGAATGAGAATTTCTCCATGCTCATCCCAAGCAAGCTTCTGTGCATTGATCAGCATTTTTCTCTGACCAATTGTTTTGAAATGATGGGTCACTGCAAAGTCTCGAACTTCAGACTTTTCTGGTAATATTTTTTCCAAAAGATTGCGCAATTCGGGAATATTCCATTGACCGTTTCCGAGATCAAAAACTGATTTTCCGATTGTTTCTTCTGGCTTGGTTTGAAATGTTTTAAAGAAAGCCGAGTTGACTTGGCTGACCTTCAAGTCAGGGCCCATAACGATCAAGGGATCGTGCATGGTTTGAATGATCGCATTTGCATATTTACGAGCCGATTCAGTGTGCTGCCCTTTCTGTTTGAGGTTGTCGATATCGGAAAATGCGATAACTGCCCCGTCAACTCTTCGATCATGGGTTGTGTAAGGTCGGATGATCGCCGAGAAATGTCGACCCAGGCGATCTTTGATCTCAAACTCGGTGGAAGAGAGATTTTGGATCACTTCATTTAATTTGTCGCCAAGCTCAGCCGATGAAAAGCCAAGATTGAAATCAGTCAGGCGACGTCCGATATCGGCTGCTTTGAGATTCAAAAGTTTAAGAGCGGCTGGAGTGATGCGGCGAATGAACAAATCCGAATTCACCATGACCACAGCAATCGATGCGCTATTCAATAAATTAGAGAGGTCGTCATTGACTCGACTGAGTTCAGAATTTCTTTGCGACAATTCTTCATTGACGGTGATCAGTTCTTCATTCGTGCTCTGAGTTTCTTCTTTGGCTGTCTCTAATTCTTCGTTTGTGCTTTGCAGTTCTTCGTTAGCCGAGAGAATTTCCTCGTTTGTGCTTTGCAATTCTTCATTCGCAGAACTTTGATCATCCAAAAGTGATCTGAGCGAAGTCTGAGTCGAGACAAGCTCTTCTCGCAAACGATCAATTGCGACGTTTCGAATGGGAACCAATTCACTTTCCGATGCGGAAATTTCAGGATGTAATTCAAATAGGACTAGGTAATGCGGGTCTGATCCAGAAAGTCCGACGGGAGCTGCTCGAAGATCGACCAGTCTTTCAGCCTTGCCGAAATGAAGCTTGATTCCGTTTTTAGCAGCAGGCTTTGCGCTTTTCTCAACTTTGTGAATTAGGACTCGGACATCGGAAACCAGTTCTTCATGGAGCATTTTTGACAAATGCAAGCTCGCCTGTCCTGACCTTGGAGTAATCAAATGATCGGTTCTACCTTTGAAGTGAACGATGTCCATCATCTGATTCACCAAAATCCAAGCAGGTGCATAGGCCTCTAGCACAAGTTTCTCAGCCCTGGAAACGGGGTCAGCCTGTCGCGAGTCTCCTGACATTTTTTGATGTGCGAAAGGATCCAAATCCACGCCTTTATTTTTGTTGGTGCCAAGGGCTTGCAGAAAGCGGCGTGGAGGGGTAGCCGTCGTTCGCTTGAGATAGATTTTGTTTTTCTCATCAGCCGTCGAAAAGAATGAGGAAGCAGGGCCAACGCTTTCCGATGAGCCAAGCAGCAAAAATCCATTCGAATTCAGAGCATAGAAAAAAGTTTCCATCAGTCTCTGCTGTGCCGGAGCCGCGAGATAGATCATCAAATTACGGCAGCTCAGCAAATCCAAACGGTGAATAGGTGGGTCGATCGTGACGTCTTGGACTGAAAAGGCGCAACAGTCGCGCACGACTTTGCCAATCTTGTATCCATCTGGGTCCTTGACGAAAAATCGGTCCAAGCGTTGTTTGGACACATGCTTCTCAATCGCCTCTGAATAGACTCCAGCGCGTGCTTTTTTTATGATCGACTCGCCGACATCCGTACCGTAAATCTGGATTCGGTAACCCATTTTCTGCTCTTCCAAATATTCTAGAAGACTGATGGCAATCGTGTAAACTTCTTCACCCGTTGAGCAACCCGGGACCCAAATTCGGATTGAGTCGCCCTCGGGCCGGTTGTTGAGCAGTTGTAGAAAAATGTGATTCTTGAGCGACTCGAAGACCTCTGGGTCTCTGAAGAAATGAGTCACGTTGATAATTAATTCCGAAAACAGCGTTTTGATTTCAAGCGGTGAGCTTTGCAAAAAGCTGTGGTAATGCTTCATGGTCTCAATATTATTTAAGAGCATGCGTCGGTTGATTCGCCGTAAGATTGTCGGATATTTGTAAACTGAAAAATCAGTTCCAGAACCGGCACGGACTGCTAAAAATATTTTCCGTAAAACAACTTCGTCTTCAGAGCTCAATTTTTCTTTATCGGGAACAAACACTTTCTGAAGGCGAGGATTCTGTGCGATTCGCACCAGCTCCTTCGCCAGACCGGCAATCGGCAGAACTCGGTCGGGATGATCAAGCTTAATCGCCATTCTCGGCATGCTGTCATATTTCGCCGAAGTCGGTTCTTGAACCAGCGAAATTCCGCCAGCAGCCTTGATATCAATCAGACCCTGGGATCCATCTGAACCTGTGCCAGAAAGAATGACTCCGATAGACAGATGCCGGTGATCTCGAGCTAAGGAACTAAAGAAAGTATCGATCAGGCGGCTTGTGCTGTCTTTCTTAGTCATCGGCTGCAGGGACAAAATTCCTTGAAGAATTTCGAGGATGGAATTTGGTGGAATGATGTAAACCTTGTTTGGCTCGACCCGCATCTCATCTTTAACTTCCACAACGGTCATATCCGTTGTTTTCTGCACAATCTTGCTGAGCAAGCTCAAATTCTTCGGCGACAAGTGCTGGACAAGCACAAAACCAATTCCTGTATCGGGAGGCATGAGATGAAAAAGCTCCATAAAAGCTTCTAGGCCTCCAGCAGACGCGCCAATTCCAACAATCGGAAAGCTATCGGCTGTTGGAGAGCGCATGGGGCGTTTCAAAATCATTTTCTTGGCTGTTTTTCCGCGGACGGCCTTCGAACCTTTTGCTTTCTTTTTCTGAGGAAGGGCCGCGCGCGTTTTTTTTTTTTTTTGCCCAGAACTACCGCCCATTCGAGAAATGATCGCCACACAAGAGTTCTCTTCGGTCGCACTCAGAAGATTTCCGAGCTGCAGACCTTTTAAGTTATGACTTACGCTGGGTTTGTTTAATCCGCCACTAAATTAAACTTGTATATGTACATTTGTAATCAAGTGATTACTTTGAAGGCATTTTATGAGTGGTGGTAAATCTTAAGGTGCATTAAAAATTGAAAATCGTTTATGCATTTCCATTTTTTGGGTCAAAACAACCCATCGCTTGATGATGATGGCATGCCACAGCATCCTTGCTATTCGATTGATTTATTCATTATTTAACGTTGATCACGCCTTGGGAGAAAGAAGTTGATCCATGAAAGCCGCAAGTAAATTTAAACGATCCAGCATTGGGAAAAGCAATCGTTTTTTTAATTGTCGTATTCGGTTCTGCCATCAGTTCAAAATTTAATCCCGGTGATTCCATCCGAAACATTTTTGCTGTTGATTGAAGTGACAAATCTACCACTTGCCCCTGCTTCAGTTGAATGGTTAAAGGACTGCAGGTTCCATCTTCGTTCCCAAGGATTGCGATGCTTGAATCTGCAATCTGTACCAATTCCATCAAATCAATTCTCTCAAATTGCTTAGCAATATCATAAGCTGTTTGACCAGTCTTGTTCTTCAGCTTTCGATCAGGATTTCCTTCCAGTAATTGAGCGACGATATCCCCATCGCCATTTTTTGTTGCTAGCATCAGGGGAGTGTTGCCTTTTGAATCTCTGGCGTCAAAGTCCGCTTCAGCTGCAATAAATGATGAGTAAACATTTTTGACCGATGCATTGACTGCTTTGATCAGCGGGCTTTCGCCGGCCTTATCGGTGACATTGAAAATAGCTCCATTATTTGCCAGTAAATCAACAATTTCTGCAGCCCTGCTAAATGCGGAAGTGTATCTGATCGAATTTGTTTCTCCGCAAGTCGGATCAAGCGCAAACATCAGGGGAGTGCAGCCCTGATTGTCTGCAAAATTGACCTTTGCGCCACAGCTCAGTTCGGTTTCGATTTCGTCGGTGCTAGCCAGGTTCCGCAAGCTATCAATCAAGCTCGGCGTTTGGTCAACATCAGCAGGACAAGTTAATTGATGAGGTTGGATGCCCAATACCTCACATTGAAGGGGTTGATTCGTTACAGTCGAGTCATAGTTGAGAACGGCGCCACTCAGGTTTCCTTTGAGATCGTAGTTCAATGTCAAGTTTCTCTGATTTGGAATGGACCCAAAAAACACGATTTTATTCAATCGATTTGAAAGGCGATCTGTCAAATCGATACCCTGAACGGCGCTCCCCTTAGAAAAGAAATATCGAATGGTCGCTTTGTAAAAGGGTCCAAAATTTTTTGTGATAGGACTTTTGTCAACTTTGATATCTAGTTTAAACCGAGCAAATTCCGAAGCGTGAGGATCGTTGGTCATTCCTTCGCAGCTAAGGGAATCTGCACTTGCGGGCGCAGCAAATAAAACGATCGGTAGAAGAAGATTGATCAATTTTTGCATGGAGAGATTGTCCTTTGAGGTTGAGATGATTCCGATTAATCTTTAGCGCCATTTCGAATCCATTGTCGGATCACTTGTTTGGTTTGATCACTGAGGGCGGAATAACCGTCTTTCGCGGGCGGCATTCTTTTTTCGTCTATTCGTTCGATGTCGACAACTAGGCCCGATTCGTCAGGATTTCCAGGCAGAATCAATTCCAGCGGTGAATTGAGAAGCGACTGGTGATCAAGCATGACCCGTTTGCCTGTTCCATCTGGTTTGTGACAATGGATGCAGGTGGCTTGGAAGACATGTTTGTTGATTGAATCAAAGCTTGGCACAAGCGGATCTGGTGGCGGGAGGCTTGTTCCGTTTTTTGCCTGCTCTGGTGCGCCGAGATTGATCCAGTTCCAAAGATAAGCCATTTCTTCATCTGTGAGCGAGGCTTTCTTGGGCATCGAGTGCAATACAAAAACTGTTTTTTTTATCAGATCTAAATTTCTCACGACTTCAGAATAGGTCTCTAAGCGAATATTGCCCGAGTCTCCATGGCAGCCGACACATTTGGGCTCAAATACCATCCTTGAAATGGCAGAGTAAGAAAGCTGAGAAATCTTTTCAGCCGGCAAGTTGAAGGCTTGGTTTGAATTGGTCGTCTCACTTTTGAGGAAAGTGTAATTGCAGCTATTCAATAGCACAGTGAAGGCTATCAAAGAACAAATTGAAAAAAGGTTTTCCTGCAATTTTATCATTTCAAGATCTCAAGCGATGAAAAAGTGATGACAGCTCGAGAAAAAATCCAGAGCTGCCTGTCGTTTCAACTAAGGTACGAACTCTGTTCCTAGCAAGGCACCATCAAATCCCAAGTAAACATTCAACTTTTGAGCCGTGAGGCTTGAGAAGATTTGTCCACGAGCCACAGGCTGCCCCTTGTAAGTTCCTTTGGTGAGAGTCACTTTGGTAAAACCCTTATCGTAAGGAGCCACTTGCGGGTTCGCGTTGTTATCGAGAGCGTAGTGAAGTGAATTTTCGAGTAAGGTCACTGCATCGACTCCAGGCCAGGCAAAATCAGGTCCTGCAACTCCGCCAGCAATATTTTGTGATGCCAAAGGTTTACCGTCTTGATCAAAAGTGATGCTGACTTGAAGTGGTGCGCCCTGTGCTGGCTGAGTCTGAGACACAACAACATGATAAAATGTCGGAGGCTGATTTTGCACAGCTGCTTCGATTTTTTCTGCTTTTTTCAAAAAGGCAGCATCCAGTTTTCCAAGTGCTACCATGCGATCAATACGGTGAGCAGAAAGTTCTGCAGCTTTGGCCAGGGACACGGCTGCGCCGTGAGAAAGGCTACCTAAAGAGAGAATCAGTGAACTGAGCACGATTGAGTAAGTTTTCATTTTGTTTCCTTTGTTCGGTTGTTATGTAGGTCGTTATTTAATTGATTGAAAATAGAAAATTGATTTGAATCAAAAGATTTGGCCCCACACTGAGGAGCCTTGAAGGCTTCCGGATCCATTGCCATTCGAGCATACTTCATCCCGAGGGCTCTCATATCAGAAGCAGCGACTTTGTCTGAGGTTAAAATATCAGAGACCACATCGTGGAGCATATGATTGTTGTCGAAGGAAGCTGAGATCATGGGAAAGTCTTTGTAGAATTCAGGCGCTTCATCTTTGGTTTCGGGCATCATATCAAAGGGGGCGGAATCCGGAAGATCCCCAATCAATTGCCAGAACTCAGCGAGCGTCTTTTTCACTCCCGCATCTCTTTCAGCTTTGGTGGCTTTCATCAGGTCTTCATAGAGTCTCATTTGAAACCAATGATAGGACCAAATCAGCAGATTGAAGCTTGGATAGGTTCTAAAAAAGGCTTTTGAAAAATAATGCCCATCCATGAAGAGCATCGTTTTACAAACCGAAGTGATCGCTAAGGGTCGATTGTCCTGATACTTGAGAAAAAGTTTTTGAATGCGGGCGTTCATAGCCGGTCCTCGATCTTTGGAGGTTGCCAGCACATCGAGAACATACTGATGCAGAAGGTGGGACCAATCAAAGGTATCCACCATGAGAGGAAAGGTGAAAACATATCTGGGTGCAATGTCGCCTTCATCAACCTTGACCGATGGTGGATTCTTCAGAATTGCCATGACGTCATTAAGAATCTGTTTCTCGAAAGCTTTAGGATCTGAAATCACTCCACGATTTAGCAGCAGTCGTTCGTAAACCAAGGCGTGGCCATAATCGAAGGCAAATAAAAGTTTTTGTGCTTCCGGATAAAGTTCACCAAATTTGTAAGCTTCAGGTGGAGCAGGATACCAAGTCGGAGCAGCTTCCGCGAAAGCACTAGAAAAGCTCAAAATCAAAAAAGTGAAAACGAGTTTCAGTCGACTCAATTTTTTCCTCCGTCTTTGAGCACCACGCTGTATTCATTCCAGCGGTAACGAAGTTTTGCATCCATCGGTAACATAATGGTTGGATCTTTGATCACATAATATAAATAAGTATCCCAGTTTTCTTCTCTGCCACCAGTCGCAGGCCAGCCTGGTTTGATCGGACCTTGGCAACTAAAGTCGTTGGCTACCAAGTAAATCTTGATGACAAATTCTGGTAAGAGAGGATTCAGTTTGCGGTCGCTATAGCGATTGTCTTGACCTTCGACAAACACACAAGTCAGCGGCAACTTCTCGCCATTCACGAGCAAGAAGGAGCCATCTTTGAAAAGAATTCGGTCCCAGAACACTCTATAAAAAAACTTTTCAACACTGTTGCCGCCATCGCCACTGAGAGCCTGTGAATCATACACCATAGGGATTGGAAGAACTGGACGATCGAGTTCAAATTGATAGCTGATCGAAGCTTGTGCTCCAGGAGTTGGGATCAGGAATTCACCGCTCGCCCGAATTTTATTGGTGAGATCTCGGTAGAATTCCACAGGCGGAGCAATCAGAGCGACGGAGCTAGAGAGGCCAGCAAGCGCAGGTTGAGAGATTGCATATTGGGAGACAAAAAAACCAATGCTTAGAAGAAAAATAAGTTTCATTAGCCTTGGCCTTTCATCATCATCACGATCTCTTCAAATTTCTGCTGCGCCACATGGGGGTTCTTACTAGAAATTGCAGCTTTCACACAGTGTCTCATGTGAGCTTCGACGATATTTGCTTCCAGGCTTCGCAAGGCTGAACGCACAGCTTTGATTTGCATCACGATATCTGGGCAGTATCTTTGATCTAGAATCATTCTCTCGACCCCTTCGACCTGGCCTTTGATTCGGCTCAGTCGCTTGAGCTCGCTGGTGTGATCATGAGGTGGGGGTTGATTGATTTTTCTCGGGTTCAGTTTTGATCGCAGCTTCTTTTTTGTCGCTGCTGTCTTAGTCGATGAAGTCTCGGTCTGCATAAATCCTCCACAAAATGACGAACAGATACCGCCGTAGGGTACCAACTTCAGGGTTCCTTAGTATGTGGATACTTGCAAAAGTTCAATTATTAATGATCAAAAGTTTCTAATGCGCTGCAATTTCAATTGCTTGATGTATACCCAGGTAGGGTAATAGACGAAGCGCTAACTCTGGGAGGAGTCACTATGTCTTTACGTTTTCTTGGTTTTCTTCTTTCTTTAGGTATGACCTTGCCATCATTTGGACACAATTCGGGAGAGGGTCGGGTCACAATCGAGCCCACAGCTCAACAGGCTCTGGAGGCGGGGATCATTCATTATGATTTTCAACTTTTTGATACAGTCAAAAATCGCGTGTTGTTGCCTTCGGATTTGGCTGAATCAAATACCAAAATTCTTCATGTGATCGCCTATGACGAGGCAAGAAAAGAATTCAACCATGTGCACCCCACAGTGAAGGGAACCACTTGGAGTGTTCAATTCAGTCTGCCGAAAAACGGAACTTATTTTATCTGGGCGCAAGGCCAGCTTGCTGACGGGACAGAGTTTTCGACTTTTAGTAAAGCGATCATCGAGGGTGGAGCACCTGCGAATGCAATCACGCCGCTTGGCGATCAGCGATTCGGATCGGATGATCACACGCTTGTTAGCCTCACAAATAATCCCATTCATGCAGGTCAAATGGCGATGCTTAATTTCACCGTGAGTCGGGATGATGGTCAAGCTCCGCTGATGGCTCCTTATCTTGGCGCTTTGGCGCACTTGATTGCGGCTTCGCCCGACGGAGATGAGCTGATTCATGTTCATCCGATGGCTGGGGGAACGCCCAACACCGGTATGATCCATGCG
>JAYUCD010000181.1:0-2873 GCA_043740515.1 Bdellovibrio sp.
GGTCAAGCACATGATCGAAATTAAATTCTACAATTCATTCAATCAATTACTGCCGGCTCGGGAAGATACAATTTGTCCGCCAGTCGCCACCACTAATTCTCAATGTCAGGTGTCCACGTCCAGTCGCTGTGAACACGGACGATACTACGTGATTGTTCCAGTCAACAATGCTGCCAACCCAGGACCCGGAGTGGCTCAGTCTGTCTATCGTTTGACCGGACAATTGGTCACTTATGATAGCAAGGGCTTGGAACTGCGAGATCCGAAAGCAAGTTTTGATCGCCAATTTCAAATCGCTTGGTAAATCGCCTGGAAAATCAGCTCACTTAATTGGCTTATTTAAATTTTTGGTCAATGATCAGTTCATCCAACGAGACCTGCCGAAAGCTTTCAGCTTTTTGAAGGCTAGGAAAATCAGCGGTGCTGTTCGAACTTTGGGAAGTAAAGGCTAGGGGCACTCGAGCTGCCCACTCTTTTTGCCTCACAGAATTGGACAGTAAAAAATCAAGCAGCTCTTGCACCTCGGATGGTGGATCTGCACTTGTGGTCGCAAAACCCCAGAATAAAAGATGAGTGTGGTTTTCGCGAAGTTCAGGCTTCCACAAAACGGGCAAAAAGTGAGTCGTGTTTAGTTTCAGTGTGGCAAAATCCGTGGCAAGCGCCTTTTGCCACTTTTCATTTTGCGGGAGAGGCTTTAGGATCTCAGAAAAATTTCCAAGCCAAGACAGCGGAGCAAAAAGCAAGTCGGCCTGCTGAGCTTCACTGCGGAAAAGATGATAGCTCACGATCGTTTGCACTTCGACTTTGTGGCCAGAGATTTTTTCGTATTCGTAAAGGAATTCTTTTGGGATGAGGTTTTCGCTCGATACCAAAAGTCTCAGATGAGCCGGGCGCTTGCCGAGCAACGCTCTCCACTGATTCGGGAGTGCTCCCATTCCGAAGCCAAGCGCAAAGCAGATGCTGAGTATAGCAGAAATCAGGCCCAGCTTTTTAAAAGCTAGGCCGCGGCTTCGATTCGCTTTTTCAGAATGCTTCGTCAAAAGAGACCGCTCCGCTCACTCCCATTTGATAAGCCGACACTCGGCGCTCAAAAAAGTTTGCAAGCTCTTGCATGTCCTGAAGTTCCATAAAGGCGAAGGGATTTCTGACATTGTAGCGAGGAGCAATGTGCAAAGATTCCAAACGCTGATCCGCCACAAATTCCAAATACTGGCGCATATCTTTCAAAGACAAACCAGCCACACCGTGATCCAAAATATCTTTGGCAAAGGCCATTTCGCAGTCGATGGCATCTTCAAGCATTTGCGTGATCATTTCATTGAGCTGTTCATTGAAAAGTCCAGGCTCTTCTCGCCTGACAGTTTCGATCACTTGCGAGGCAAAAGCGATGTGCATGCTTTCATCTCGAAACACCCAGTTGGTGCCAGAAGCAAGACCTGCTAAGAGCCCCTTGCTTCGTAAAAAGTAGACGTAAGCAAAAGCGGCAAAAAAGAAAAGACCTTCGATGCAAGTGGCAAAGCAAATCAAATTCATCAAAAACTTTCGGCGGTCTTCGATCGTGTTCAAAGAATCCAAAGTATTGATTGAATCCATCCACTTGAAGCAGAACTGAGCTTTCTTTTGAATCGATGGAATGTTCTCGACCGCTGTGAAAGCCTGAGCCCGCTCTTCGTGATCCGGAATGTAGGTATCAAGCAAGGTCAAATAGAACTGAACATGCAAAGCCTCTTCATAAAGCTGACGAGACAGATAAAGTCGAGCCTCCGGCGAGTTGATGTGTTTGTACAAATTCAAAACCAAATTATTGCCGACGATCGAATCGCCCGTGGCGAAGAAGGCAACCAGGCGGCTGATCAAATGTTTTTCTGCCGGAGTCATCTTGGTGTGCAGATCCACTAGGTCCGTGGAAAAATCCACTTCGTCCACAGTCCAGGTGTTTTTAATTCCATTTTTGTACATTTCATAAAATATTGGATATTTCATCGGACGCAAGGTCAGGTCGAAGCCGGGATCTAAAATCATTTTAAATTCTCCTCAAATAAAAATTGAAAAATCATCACAAACTGAACTGTGCCCTTTTTGCCTACAACAAACTACTGACAAGCTTCGCAGGCCTCTGGATTGTCCAGTGAGCAAGCGATCACTTCCGAGTCGGTAAAGCTTTTTGCAGCAGCAGTCATCGCAGCAGCCGATTCAGCCGCCGCCGCCGTAGCTGCAGAGGCAGTCACAGCTGCAGCTGATTCGAATGCATTCACAGCAGCCGATTTCTTTGTGGTTGTTGTTTTAGCAATCGAAGTTGCCGGTCTTGAGCGCAAATAATATGTCGTCTTCAGGCCCCGCTTCCAAGCATACATATACATGGAAGAAAGCTTGCCGATGGTTGGCGACTCCATAAATAAATTCAAGCTCTGACTCTGATCGATGAAAGCGCCGCGGTCAGCTCCCATGTCCACCAAAGCTTTCATAGGAACTTCCCACACGGTGCGGAAAAGATCCTTCACCGACTGAGGAATCGCCACGATATTTTGGATGGATCCTTCAGCCACTTTGATTTCATTTCTCAGTTCTTCATTCCAAAGACCCAAAGACTTCAGCTCAGAAACCAAATATTTATTGATCTGCATAAACTCACCGGACAAGGTCTCTCGCTTGAAAAGATTGGATAGCTGAGGCTCGGTTGCCTCGTAGCAACCAACGATCGAAGCAATCGTTGCCGTCGGAGCAATCGCAATCATCAAAGAGTTTCTCAGACCCTTCGCCATGATTTTTTCTCGCAAAGCGGTCCAGCGCTCTGGCTTTGAAGGCTTCACTCCCCAAAGATCAAATTGCAAAATCCCTTGCGCCGCTTTTGTTTCAGCAAAAGACTCATGCGC